>JAIYCF010000117.1 GCA_027488165.1 Streptomycetaceae bacterium | reverse complement strand
TTAGCAGAGCTGGTTTCAAATAGCGGCTGGACCGGAATTGAAGAGTTAAACGTTGGTCATAACATTATCGATGAGCTCTATGCCGCAGATCGCGCCGACCATGAAGCCGCGCATCAGCTGCCAGTTCACACCGGCATCGTTCTGCATTCTGAAAAAGGTAGCGCGCTCGCCCGAGTCACCGCTGACAAACGTCTGCAGTTAGTCCGCGGTGATCGCAACGCCTTCGGTCTTCACGGGCGATCTGCCGAACAACGCATTGCACTCGACCTTTTATTGGATCCTGAAATTGGAATCGTTTCACTCGGCGGTCGCGCCGGAACCGGAAAGTCTGCGCTCGCACTTTGCGCAGGCCTCGAAGCGGTTATGGAAAAGCGACTCCATAAGAAAGTTGTGATCTTCCGTCCGCTCTATCCAGTTGGCGGACAAGAGCTTGGTTACTTACCGGGCAGCGAAGGCGAAAAAATGTCGCCTTGGGCCCAGGCAGTCTTCGACACTTTGGGCGCCTTGGTTTCGGAAGCGGTCATCGAAGAAGTCATGGCCCGCGGACTTATCGAAGTTCTGCCGCTGACCCATATCCGCGGACGCTCTTTGCACGACTCATTTGTAATTGTTGACGAAGCCCAATCCCTAGAACGTGGCGTCTTGCTCACCGTTCTGTCGCGAATCGGCCAATCCTCACGAGTCGTCCTGACCCACGACGTTGCCCAGCGCGACAACCTGCGCGTTGGCCGCCACGATGGCGTCGTCGCGGTCGTGGAAACCCTCAAAGGCCACCCGCTCTTTGCTCACGTGACCCTGACCCGAAGCGAGCGCTCGCCGATCGCAGCGCTTGTGACCGAGATGCTCGAAGGACCTGTCGCTTAACCCCCTTATTTAAATCTCACAGTCACAATTCGGACATTACGGACTTCGCCCTAACTGAGCAGGACTTTTGCTCGTCCACAGATAGCGACTTTCCTGAGAATTTTCGCCACACGCATAGATTAATTTGCGACATCCCACCCACCTTGCCACCCTTAACTCATTCCCCGTAGGTCCCCAACCTATTTTTAGGTCGATGACCCACGGGCACAGAGATCAAAACGAGGCAAGAGAAGGAGGCAAACGATGGCAAAGAGTTCATCTCCAAAGTTAGATCGCTTTAAGTCGCGCGCCCTCTGGACCATGGTTGCCACCTTCATCCTGACCACCGCTGCCCAACCAACGGCTAATGGTCTCGACTTCCCAACGACTACAAGTCTTGCTCTTCCAACTTCGGCCAAGTTGATGAAATCAGTCAGCCTTAGCTTTGAAGTAGATCTCTCCGAAGGCGCCGCGCTTTACACCCAGCTCGATAAGAAGGCCGATCTCTTCGCTTCCCAAATGGCGCTCGCCGCCGCAGTCAGCCAGCAGGTTGAAGCAGCGCGAACCATCATTGGTGCAAAGAAAGTTGCCAAGGCAATTGCCCTTACCGAATATGCCTGGGGTGAGGATCAGTACCTTTGCCTAAACAGACTTTGGACTAAAGAGAGCCACTGGAATTACAAGGCTCGCAATAAGCGCACCGGCGCACACGGAATTCCGCAGGCTTATCCAGCAACTCGCATGGATGTAGTTTCAACCGATTGGCGAACCAACCCAGTCACACAGATCCGTTGGGGACTTCGCTATATAGAGGCGCGTTATGACAACCCATGTAAGGCATGGGCTAAGTTCAAGCGCAGCAATTACTACTAAAGATTAAATCTCTGGCTTCTTGCCGATTGATAAAGGCTTTGAAGTCTCCGCGAAAAAGTCATTGCCCTTATCGTCGACAACGATAAACGCTGGGAAATCAACGACATCGATCTTCCAGACCGCTTCCATTCCGAGATCTTCAAAATCTAGAACTTCAACTTTCTTGATGCAATCTTGAGCCAGGCGTGCAGCAGGTCCGCCAATTGAACCTAAATAGAAACCACCATGAGATTTACAGGCATCGGTAACCGCCTTTGAGCGATTTCCCTTTGCCAGCATTACAAATGATCCACCTGCAGCCTGGAATTGCTCAACATAAGAATCCATACGACCTGCAGTTGTCGGACCAAAAGAACCAGATGCAAAACCAGTTGGAGTCTTGGCAGGACCTGCGTAGTAAACGGCGTAATCCTTCATGTATTGAGGTAAGCCCTTACCTGCATCAAGGCCTTCTTTAATGCGGGCATGTGCCAAGTCGCGGGCAACAACGATTGTTCCGGTTAGCGAAACACGAGTCTTGACCGGGTGCTTCGAAAGTTCTGCGCGCACCGCATCCATTGGCTGATTTAAATCAATCTTTACAACGTTATCGTCGAGGTGCTCATCAGTTGTGTCAGGCAAGAAATGTGCTGGCTCAGTCTCAAGTTCTTCAAGGAAGATGCCATCTTTAGTGATCTTTGCCTTTGCTTGGCGATCTGCTGAACAAGAAACGGCAATCGCAATTGGCAGAGATGCACCGTGACGTGGCAAGCGAACAACGCGAACATCGTGGCAGAAGTACTTGCCACCGAACTGTGCGCCAATTCCTAAAGTACGAGTTAGTTCTAGAACCTCTTTTTCAAGTTCAATATCGCGGAAACCATGGCCAGTTGCCGCATCTCCTGATGTTGGAAGTGAATCTAAATACTTAGTGCTGGCTAGCTTTGCAGTCTTTACCGTGTGCTCTGCACTGGTTCCGCCGATGACAATCGCCAAGTGGTACGGCGGGCATGCCGCAGTTCCGATGGAACGGAGCTTCTCATCGAGCCAGGTCATAAATGACTTGGGATTTAAAACGGCTTTAGTCTCTTGATACAAGAATGATTTATTAGCGCTGCCGCCACCTTTGGCGATAAACATAAAGTTGTATTCATCTTGATGATCTGAATCAGAATAGATCTCGATCTGTGCCGGCAAGTTATTGCCCGTGTTCTTCTCATCCCAGGTAGTTACTGGTGCCATCTGCGAATAACGAAGGTTTAACTTTGTGTAGGCTTCATAAATTCCTTGCGAAATCGCAACTTCATCTTTTGCGGTGGTTAATACATATTGACCCTTCTTGCCCATCACAAGTGCGGTGCCGGTGTCTTGGCACATCGGCAGGATTCCACCTGCTGAAATATTTGCGTTCTTCAATAAATCAAGGGCAACGAAACGATCATTTGGTGAGGCTTCTGGGTCCTTCAAAATGTTGGCGAGTTGCTGTAAATGTTCTGCGCGCAGGTAATGCGAAATATCGTGGATCGCTGTTTCGGTAAGTAAAGTCAAAGCCTCTGGTGCTACTTGTAGAAATTCACGATCGCCGAGCTTGATAACGCTAACGCCATCTTTTCCGATATTGCGGTACTTGGTTTTATCTTCGCCAACCGGCAATAAATCAGAGTATGAAAATTGTGGAGCCATTATTCAGCCGGCTTCTTTGCTGCATCTAACTTCTTCTTCGCCCCGTCTAACCACTCTTGGCAGATCTTGGCTAATTCTTCGCCGCGTTCCCAGAGCTTTAGTGATTCTTCTAAAGTGGCGCTGCCATCTTCCAGTGATTCAACGATTTCAGCGAGCTCATCACGAGCTTCTTCATAAGAAGGTTTTGCATCCTTTGCGGCCATGGGTTAAATCTACTCTTCTGCCAGAACGCTTGCGCGAGCTTCGCCCTTAGCCGCCCGAATGCGCAGCACAGCGCCAGCCTTTAACTTTGTGGCATCGCGCACAATCTTTCCGTCATCGCTTTGAACTACTGAATATCCACGGTCCATAGTTGATTGCGGTGAAAGCGAGCGAAGGTGCGCGATAACTCCCTTGATCTCTTTCTTTTCAATCTCGAGAAGCGACTTGAATCCGCGGTTGGAACGATCGCGAAGTGCGTTTAGCTCATCGACTCGAACCTTGACCATAACGCTCGGATCTTTCATAACCGGTCGATTGCGCAACTGGGCGATCTGGTTTAACTCGTAATCAATCGTTGTAACCAAGCGGCGGTAGATGCGATCACGGATCTTGTTGATATCTGCGATCTCTTGTTCGATATCGGGCACAACGCGCTTTGCCGCATCCGTTGGGGTTGATGCGCGGTAGTCGGCGACTAAATCAAGAAGCGGTGAATCTTTCTCGTGGCCAATGGCGCTAACAATCGGAGTTTCACAACTTGCCGCTAAACGCACAAGTGATTCATCGCTAAATGGCAAGAGATCTTCAAATGATCCACCGCCGCGAGTAATGATGATGACATCAACATCTTCGATGCTTTCTAGTTCGCGGAGCGCTTCAGAGACTTCAACAACCGCTGCTGCACCTTGCACTGCAACCTCGCGGATTTCGAATTCAACTGCTGGCCAGCGGCGGCGCGCATTTTCAACAACATCTTTTTCAGCATCAGTATTGCGTCCGCAGATCAGACCAACTTTGCGCGGCAACTTTGGTAGTGCCACTTTGCGATCTGCGCTAAATAAACCTTCGGCAGCAAGCACACCCTTAAGCGCTTCAAGACGTGCAAGAAGTTCGCCAACGCCAACTTGGCGAATTTCTTTAGCTGACATGGTGAGCGAACCATTTTTTGTAAACCAAGATGCTTTGGCATGAATTACTACACGGGCATTTGCCGGCAGTGGTTGCACCGCAGCTAAAACGTTTTTGTAACACATCACCGAAAGGCTCATATCAACCGATGTATCACGCAGGCGCATAAATGCCATTCCGCCGCTGCGTTCGTTGAGTTCTGAGATCTCGCCTTCAATCCAAATTGGCCCGAGACGTTCTACATATTCTTTGATCGCCTCAGAGACCACCCGAACTGGCGCGGGGGATTCGCTTGAAGTTTCGAACATGGGGCGAGCCTAATAGACTCACCCACATGGCTAAGAGAGTTCTCCTTGCAGCGCCACGCGGATATTGCGCCGGCGTAGACCGTGCGGTTATCACCGTGGAAAAGTCCCTCGAACTCTATGGCGCTCCAATTTATGTCCGTAAAGAGATCGTCCACAACAAGCATGTGGTCACAACCCTCGAAGCTCGCGGAGTCATCTTCGTTAACGAGACCGATGAAGTTCCCGAAGGTTCAACCGTTGTCTTCTCAGCGCACGGTGTCTCACCTGCAGTTCACGAGCAAGCGGCAGCGCGCAATCTAAAGACTATTGATGCAACTTGTCCCTTGGTAACAAAGGTACATAACGAGGTAAAACGTTTTGCTGATGAAGAAACGGAAATTTTGCTAATCGGTCACAACGGCCACGAAGAAGTTGAAGGTACCGCCGGCGAAGCTCCAGGAAAGGTTCGCATCGTTGACGGCCTTGATGAAGCGCGCACGATTGTGCCAACGCCAGGAAAGAAATTAGTTTGGTTGACTCAAACAACTTTGAGCGTTGATGAGACTATGCAATCTGTTGCAATCTTGAAAGATCGTTTCCCTGAGATTGCCAATCCACCATCAGATGACATTTGCTATGCAACCCAGAACCGTCAGGAAGCGATTAAGCAGATCGCACCACAAGCAGATTTAGTAATCGTGGTCGGTTCAACTAACTCGTCAAACTCAGTTCGCTTAGTGGAAGTTGCTAAGGAATATGGCGCAAAGCAGGCTTATCTAATTGATTATGCCGAAGAAGCAAATGATGACTGGCTAGATGGCGTTGAAACTATCGGCGTTACAAGTGGTGCATCTGTGCCTGAGATTTTGGTTCGCGATTTACTGGCTTGGCTTGCAGAACGTGGCTTTGGCAGCGTTGAAGAAGTTACTGCAACTCAAGAATCGCTGCTCTTTGCTCTGCCACCAGAGCTACGTAAAGATTTAAAAACAGCCGGTAAGTAATTAACCGCGTGGCTTTGGCTTACGCGCTTTTGCTTTCTCGTTAAAGAAAACAAACCAGCCGTAAAGTGCGCTAACTAATAAGTAAGGCGCGATGCTGGCAAGGGATGCGATGAAATCGATTCCGAGGCGTGCTGGTTTGAATCCAACGCTTAGTATCAAATAGAGAAGAGCTGTGCCGGCAAATGCAAGAGGTGGCGTAACAACAGATACATAAGTTGTACCTGGGCGACCAAAGCGAATTCCGCCGAATAGGACTGCGCAGATAATTAAGCCTGAGACGATTCCTGCGCCACTGCGGATAAGCAGTTCAAGACCGGCAAAGAGTGCGATGAAGAGAGTTTGCAGGACAACCACGCCTTCTTTCTTAAGACCTGGTCCGCTGATCTTTGGCTTGCTCTGCGTAGTTGTGCTCATTCGTCATCCTTTACTTCTTCAGCATCAATGAAATCTTCTTCGCCACCGAGTTCGGAGTTCTTAAGCTCGCGCACCTCGGTTGGCGCATCTGGATATGCAATGGCGAGTTTATCTTTATCGCCCGAGACTCCATAACTAATAATCTTGGCCGCTGCGCGCTTAACTGTTGATTCAGCCGTTGGGATTAACTCGCCATAAGCCTTAGAGAGTGAGTTGAGCGCAGTTCCAACTTTGATGATCTTGCTATGGAGCAGAGTTAAATCCTTCATAAAGAGTCCAGCAGATTTAGCGATATTTTCAGCGTTAAGTGCCACAGAGTTGCGTGAGTAAACGTTGCCGATGGTGCGTAGCAAAGCCATCATTGATGTAGGTGTTGCGATGGTGACATTTAATTTAAAGGCGGCTTCGAGGAAGAGTGGATCAACGCGGAGAGCTTCGGTAAGCAGTGATTCAAAAGGAACAAAGAGGATTACGAAATCTGGTGAATCCTGTGACTCGTGATAACCGCGTTTGGCGAGAGCGGTAACGTGGCTTTGTAGATCTTTCTTATGTTCGATAAATAAACGCTCGCGCTCGGCGGGATCGTCGACTTCGTGCGCTTGGATAAAGCGATCAAAGGGAAACTTGGAGTCGATAAATAGTTTGGTGCCGCCAGGCATGCGCACGGTTATATCTGGAATTCCAGATGAATCGTCATCGGTTGTGGAACGTTGTGCGGTGTATTCGACGCCTTTATGTAAGCCAGCATCTTCGAGCATTAGTTCTAGTTGTGCTTCGCCGAATTTTCCGCGCTTTTGTGAATGTGAAAGAGCGCCAGCAATTGCTTTGGTCTGCGCGACAAGTGATTCGTTGTGGTTAGACATCGCCTTAACTTGAGTACGGATATCGGATTCGGCTTCGATGCGACGACGGTCGGCATCGGCGGATTCTTTCTGCAGCTTTTCCATTGCAGTTTTCATCGCTTCGATTTCGCCAGCAAGTTTCGAACCCGCCATTGCGTTATCGCGTTCGGATTTATAGAGATCGCGTTCGGCGCGAACAGATGCGAACTCTGCTTCAGAGATACCGGTTGTAGATGTGCGACGACCTGCGACGAAAATTCCGAGGGCGAGGCCGATTAAGAGCCCGATAACGAGTGTAAGAATGGCCACTGCTGCGCTTGACATGGGCCTATCGTGGCAGGAAGCACTGACAATGGCGCGTAGGCTCTACTCCTTATGAGCCTGTCAATTGGAATCGTCGGACTGCCCAACGTTGGAAAGTCGACCCTCTTTAATGCGCTCACCAAAAATAACGTCCTCGCCGCTAACTATCCCTTCGCCACAATCGAGCCAAATGTCGGCGTCGTAGGCGTACCGGATGAGCGCTTAGCCAAACTTGCCGAGATCTTCAGTTCGGAAAAGCTGCTCCCTGCCGCCCTATCTTTCGTAGATATCGCAGGAATTGTTAAGGGCGCATCAGAAGGCGCTGGCCTCGGAAATAAATTCTTAGCAAATATCCGCGAAACCGATGCGATCTGTCAGGTCATCCGCGTCTTCAACGATGGCGATGTAGTGCACGTTGATGGTCGTATCGATCCAGGTAGCGATATGGAAACGATTAATACCGAACTCGCGCTCGCGGATTTACAGACAATTGAGAAAGCGCTGCCACGTCTTGAAAAAGAAGCGCGCACCAATAAAGAGGTTGCACCAGTTGTTGAAGCAGTTAAGAAAGCCGAAGCGCATCTGCAAAGCGGAAAGCCACTTTCTTCATCAGGTTTAGATCTCGATCTTCTGCGCGATCTTCACCTACTGACTGCAAAACCATTCTTATATGTGTTTAACGTTGATGCCGCAGAACTTAACGATGGTGACCTTCGCAAGAAGTTGGCAGATCTGGTTGCACCAGCTGAGGCGATTTTCCTTGATGCAAAAACTGAAGCAGAGCTTGCTGAACTCAGCGATGAAGATGCCCTAGAACTATTGCAATCAATCGGAATGAAAGAGCCAGGCCTCGCAACCCTTGCTCGCGTTGGTTTTAGCGTTCTTGGTCTGCAGACATATTTAACTGCTGGGCCAAAAGAAGCGCGCGCTTGGACAATTCATAAAGGTGACACTGCGCCAATGGCCGCCGGCGTTATCCATACCGATTTTCAAAAAGGATTTATCAAAGCCGAAATCGTTAGTTTTGATGACCTAATTGCCTGCGGATCAATGGCTGAAGCGAAAGCTAAAGGCAAAGTCCGTATGGAAGGCAAGGAATATGTAATGGCCGATGGTGACGTTGTGGAGTTTAGATTTAACGTTTAATTGTTAATCAAGCGCCGGTGTAATGCTTTGCAATTTCACCGAGTGATTTATCAATTATTTCCAAACCTAACTTTGCATCTGCCTCACTGATATTGCATGGTGGACACAAGTGAATACGGTTGAAGTTATTAAATGGCATTAGCCCGTTCTTCTTACAGGCCGCTACTAATTCATTCATCGCAGGACTTGATCCGCCATATGGAGCAAGTGGTGCACGAGTTGCGCGATCAGTAACTAGATCAACGCCCCAGAAAACACCCATGCCGCGGATATCGCCGATTAACTTATGTTTCTTCGCCATTTCATGAAGTCCTGGACCAAGAATCTTTTCACCGATAGCCGCTGCGTTCTCGACCATCTTCTCTTCCTTCATAACTTGAATTGTGGCAACAGCGGTTGCAGTAGCAAGTGGGTGGCCCATATAAGTAAGTCCACCAGGGAAAACGGTTTCATCAAAGGTCTTTGAAACTTCATCACTTATTACAACGCCACCAAGTGGAATGTAGCCAGATGTAACGCCCTTAGCGAAGGTGATTAGATCTGGAGTAACTGCAGAGTGCTGGAAACCAAACCATTTACCGGTGCGGCCAAAGCCGGCCATAACTTCATCTGCAATCCAAAGAATCTTGTATTTATCGCAGAGCGCACGAACGCCTTCAAGATAACCCTTTGGTGGAACCAAAACGCCAGCGGTTCCCGGAACTGATTCGATCAAAATTGCTGCGATGGTATTTGGGCCTTCAAAGATAATGGTTTGTTCTAGATGTTCTAG
>JAIYCF010000021.1 GCA_027488165.1 Streptomycetaceae bacterium | reverse complement strand
TTGCCCATTTGGAATGGCCTGACATGGCTAAACCTCAAACTTTCACTCTCGTTGAGCAGCGCTTCCTGGCCGCCTGATTCAATTCGCTTACTTTATCGCGCCAGTACAGACTTGATCAAAGAAGTAGCGATGCACGCGTAAATCACCAGTTAACTCAGGGTGGAACGAAGTTGCCAAGAGCCTGCCTTGTCGAACCGCGACTGCGTGGGTTCCTTGTGCAGTCTTCACTGAAGAGAGAACTTCCACATTAGTGCCAACTTCTTCAACCCACGGCGCACGAATGAACACTGCGTGAAGGCTAACGCCTTGAAAATCTAAATCACTTTCGAAGGAATCGACTTGGCGCCCAAATGCATTTCGGCGCACCGTCATATCGATACCACCGAAAGTCTGCTGACCATCTGATCCATCAATTATTCGATCAGCTAGAAGAATCATTCCTGCGCACGATCCGTAGACCGGCATACCTGATTTGATTCGATCTCTAATCGGTTGCATTAAGTTAAAGGTCATCGCAAGGTGCGCAATTGTTGTCGACTCTCCCCCAGGAAGAATCAGGGCATCGACTTCATCTAGTTCTTCTGGTCTCCGAACAGTTAACGCCGCATGGCCTGCGCTCTTTGCTGCAACTAGATGCTCGCGAAAATCACCTTGAAGAGCAAGAACTCCAATCTTCATTTGCTAATTAACTACCAGCCGCGTTCAGCTAAGCGGTGCGGTGCAGGAAGATCAGCAACATTGATTCCAACCATTGCTTCACCAAGTCCACGTGAGGCATCAGCAATAACCTTTGCGTCCTCAAAGAAGGTAGTTGCCTTTACGCAGGCAGCTGCGCGAGTTGCCGGATCGCCTGACTTAAAGATTCCAGAGCCGATGAATACGCCATCAGCGCCCATCTGCATCATCAACGCTGCATCGGCAGGAGTTGCAATACCGCCCGCGGTAAATAGAACAACCGGAAGTTTTCCAGTCTCGGCTACTTCTTTAACCAGAGCGTAAGGTGCTTGTAGCTCTTTAGCGGCAACATAGAGTTCGTCTTCGCGCATTGAAGATAAGCGGCGGATTTCTGCGCCGATCTTGCGCATATGCATCATGGCGTTAGAAACATCTCCAGTACCCGCCTCGCCCTTTGAGCGAATCATCGCTGCACCTTCGTTGATACGTCGCAGCGCTTCACCTAAGTTGGTTGCACCGCAGACAAAAGGAACTTTGAAGTCCCACTTATCAATATGGTTTTCAAAATCTGCCGGTGTCAAAACTTCTGACTCGTCGATGTAGTCGACGCCCAGTGATTCAAGAATGCGCGCTTCGACAAAGTGACCGATACGTGCCTTTGCCATTACGGGAATTGTCACCGCAGCTTTAATCTTTTCGATCATGTCTGGATCTGACATGCGCGCGACGCCACCTTGGGCGCGAATATCGGCTGGTACGCGTTCTAGGGCCATAACAGCGCAAGCACCCGCATCTTGTGCGATCTTGGCTTGCTCAACGTTGACGACATCCATGATGACGCCACCCTTAAGCATTTCTGCCATACCGCGCTTAACGCGTGCTGTTCCGACTGCCTCTGACATCGCTAACTCCCTAAAGAATCTATCCAAATAGTTAAGGGCTTAATACTACTTTGCTGAAGCAGATGGCGCATCCGCGGGGAATTTCGAAGGAATAGGCGTGAATACTGGTTCCTTATCCGTTAAGGCGATCCAAATTTGCCCAGGTGCGAAGGCAATCTCTTCACCTTGAACAGTTCTCCAAATTGTTCCCGCATTCGGTGTTGGTCGGCTCCAAAGAGCCGAGATGTATTTGCCATCACGAAGAATGTATCCACGCCCCGAACCAACCGTTGCTGTAAATGGCGTAACTCCGCCGAACTTATCTCCATATTCGGATGGATTAATTGAAACTAATTGAATCACGAAGGTACTTGCCCCTAAATGTATTCCGCTCGCCGCTAAATTCGGAACTCCGCTGTGAGAGAGAAGCCACCTATTTTCCTCTGCCGACCAAACTGCATCGTATGAATTTGCGGGCCAAGAAACTTTTGCTGAAGCGATCGCCGTGCCGGTATCGACCGTATCTGCAAAGTTCCAACCCACGCTCTTGGATATCGCAACAGGAAGTTGCTGCTCCTTAACTTTTTGCATCAAAGTTTGTGCTTGCAACATCATCGCCGTTGGTGCGTTTCGCATTGGGTCATTTGAGTAGATCTCGCGCGACTGGCGCTGCGCACCTAAGTTTTCCAGATTTGCTGCAGCGATAACTGGCAACAACTTCTTCTGTGCTCCGCTGTAAGCAAAGGCAACGCGGCCAAATTGTTGAAGAATTTCTATATCTGAGATGCGGGCGCTTCTTACTGGTCCGATAACTGCTGGAATCTTCGATGAGTAGACCGCTGCGAGTCTGGTGAGTCCGCCTTCTACTTGTTCTATGTAAATCACATCTGCATCCTCTAAACCAGCCTGTGGATGCGCTGCCCGAGTGTCATCGATCTTCACAACCAGTATTGGTCCATCGCTACCAACGCGACCGCTTAAGGAGTTAACTGGTTCAGGTTCTTTGAAGACATTTTCGATCTCACCCAACTTTGAAAACTGAGCCGGCGACAGAAAGCTAAAGCCGACAATAAGCACCGATGAGATTCCAATGACCGAAAATAGAAATTTCTTAAAGAACATCAGCTTCAAATTCATAGGTAACAGGAAGAGGCGCTCGACCAGCTAAGCGAAAGATTCGGAAAACCGGCTTGCGTCGCACCATTTGAGTGCGGTTAACCGCATCCACATGCAGGGCAATCGCAATGCGAATCTTGTCGGTGAGTTCGCTTAATTCGCGAAGTAAATCCTTTTCAATCGAACCGTTAACAAGATGACCGTCATGTAGCAAAAGTCCGAGCGCACCAGATAAACCACTTTCGGCTTGCGAACGTGCGCTCATTTGCGCATCCCTTGCTTGGTGAGCAGCTGCGGTCAATAGAAGTGACGAAGCTGGATCTGCGATCTCACTCTTGGCGATTTCTAATGCGACCGCTGCGCGACGCTGAAGAAGTCCATCTAGATTTGCCCAACTGGTTTCAACTCGATTATGTAAGCGATCTAACCTTGTCGCCGAATACGACAGATACCAAATGGCAAGAACCACAACTAGCGCAATGATGAAGAACTTCTCCATTTAATTTCCTTCTCTTCCCAGAAAGCGATTCCAAGCACGATTCTCTGACGAAAGGGTTACACCCGAACTACCAACGAGAGCCATTTCGTAAATCGAATAAATATCTTCAGCGACAACATCCCAATCAAAGCGTTGTGCATACTCCTTGCCACGTTTAGCAATTTCCATTCGCTTCTCATTGTCGCGCAACAGATCTATAGCAACGCGGGCTAGATCTTGCGGATCCTCGGATTGAAAGAGCGCTCCATACTCACCATGACCTAGCAAGGAGTCAAAGGCGGGAATATCGCTGGCTAGTACCGCGGCTCCCCCCGCTAACGCTTCTGCAAGAATGATTCCGAACGATTCTCCGCCGGTGTTGGGCGCAACATAAATTGCAACAGAAGAAAGGAAGTCAGCCTTTTCTTTCTCGGAAATTCTTCCTAGGAATTCGAAGCGACCGCGCAATTGCGGATCAATACTTTCAATCACTTCTTTGCTCTCGCCAGGACCTGCAACTAAAACCCTCACATCAGGTGCGAATCTTGCAATTATCGGAAGCGCTTCGACAAGCACGGGTAAACCCTTACGTGGTTCCTCATATCGGCCAATGAACCCAATTGTGTTACCGCTCCATTTATCCAACACTTCACCATCGCGATATCTATCTGCATAGATTCCGTTTGGAATAACTACCGCATCGGTTTCTAGGTGCTCAGTTAACGTGGAGCGAGCAGCTTCACTTACCGCGATTCGCGCGGTTAACTTTTCAATCACTGGTTCAAGGATTGGTCCAATGGCAAAGATCGCCTTCTGGCGCTTGGCTGCAGCATGGAAAGTTCCCACCATTGGTCCCTCTGCCGCCCAACAAGCCAAGAGCGAGATTGATGGGATTGCGGGTTCGTGTAAATGTAAGAGATCAAATTTTCCATTGCTTATCCACTGGCGAACTCTGGCAAAGGCGATCGGACCAAAGAGAACGCGAGCAACTGCTCCGTTATATGGAATCGAGATTGGTTTTCCCGCGCTTGTTACATATTCAGGAACGTTTTCCTCATCAACAACGGGTGCCAAAACTGATACGTAATGCCCTTTGGCTATTAAATATTCGGCAAGATCGCGAACATGGCTCTGTACGCCACCTGGTGTATCCCAACCATATGGGCAAACAAGCCCGATGCGTAACTTCTTTAGTGTCATGCGCTGCGCTCCTGGAAGTCGCCATCTACCCAGATGCGCTGCAACATATGCCAATCCTGTGGAGCTGATGCAATTCCTTCTGCAAATTGATCAGCACATCGCTGCACAATGTGCGAGATTTTTTCTTCTTCACTTCCATGGATCGGAATCTCCACCGATTTAAAGACGATATGAATACCAGTGGAGGTGTATGAAACATAAGCGGTAATTAATGGAGTACCAGTTCTGATGGCAAGTAACGCAGGACCGGCAGGCATTCGTGCGGGATGACCGAAGAAGGAAACGCTCACACCGCTCTTTGAGAGATCGCGATCTGCAACGAGCGCTATCAACCTGCCCTCTCGAGCTCTCTGCATCAAGGTGACTATTGATCTTGAATCGAGTGCGAGCACTTCCATTCCAATATTCTGGCGATACTCCAAGAATTTATTAAATAGCGCTTCCGGCTTCAAACGCTCCGCAACTGTTACGAGAGGAAATCCCATTCCGCAGAAGTAGGAGCCAGCGTGGTCCCAATTGCCTGCGTGCGGTAGTGCGACGACAACGCCCGTGCCGTTCTTCATTGGAGCGGTTAGAAGCTCTTCACCATCAACAGTGACTGTTGAGACTATGCGTTCGCGCGACCAATCGGGTGATCTAAATGTGTCACACCAGTAACGCATATATGAACTCATCGCTTGGCGCATTAATTCATCCATTTCGGATGAGGATTTAGTAGGACAGACTCGTGACAGATTAGAACGCAGCCTTTGCACGCGCGCTCCGTTGCGATTCAGCGCATATCTGCCGATTACATCAAAAGTTTTGTAAGCAAACTTTTCCGGTAGCGCTCGTACTAAACGCCAACCAGCGAAATACCCACCTGCCACTACGAAATCAAAATTCATTGCTTTACAGCGCTGCCTTCACAATCAAAATTCTTTGAATAACAGTTACGACGGCAAGAACGAGCAGGGCCCAGATACCTAGAGCCAGGGCGAAAGGAACTCCAAGTCCTTCTAAACCAATCGCGGTCAAGGCGATAATCAAGCGCTCAGTACGTTCTGCGATTCCACCAGAGCATGAGATCTGCATACTCTCTGCTTTAGCCCTTATATATGGAACGAGCGAACCAAAAACTAGCGAGCCGATTACTACAGCAGTCAGGGGGTCATCTGACTTAATCAAGAAAAGTGTTAAACCGACCAAAATTGCTGAGTCGGTAATTCGATCAATGGTTGAATCTAAAAATCCACCCCATGCGCTGGCGCCCTTATTGGAGATTCGCGCCATTGCGCCATCAAAGAGGTCACTCAGTGCAAAAAAGGAGATAACGAGAGTTCCAATAAAGAAATCGCCCTTGGGATAGAAGTAGAGAGCAGAGGTAACTAGACCCAGCGCACCAATAAAAGTCACTGCATTTGGAGTTAATCCAATAGCAAGGGCACCGCGTGCGATCGGATTGATGGCGCGGGTGACAGCGGGCTTTAAAGAGGCGCTTAACATCAGGTCCATCGTAGGCTCCAGTGCGGATTTTCACCTATTCTGACGCCTGTGAGTTCAGAGAGAGATACCGCTTATCCGCGTATCCATATATATGGACATGTCTCCTCGCAACCAAAGGCGCTTGCTGAACTATTCAACGCCGTTCACACAAGCGTTCCGATCGCTGAAAGCCAACTCGCTATCTTTGCGATAAATCCGTCAGCTGGTATTGATCAAGAGACAATCGATCTTTGGTCAGCGCTATCGGATTTTCAATTGCCTCGTTTAGTAGTCGTTAATGAATTAGAAGGCAGTGATTCTGATTTTGATGATGCAGTTCTACTTGCCAATCGCGTTTTCGATCCCCTAGTAACTCCTTACTTAGTTCTACATGACGATGCAGGAAATCCCACTGCCTTGATCGATCTCGAGACTCTGGAAATTATCGATTACTCGCAAAGTCCGACAGCACGTAGAGATAGCGATGTCGAACATAAAGAGTTAGTCGCTGATTTCAGAAGTGAATATTTAGAAGCGGTAGAAGATGCTGGAGAAAGCGCATTTGAAGCCGGTTTACTCTTTCCGGCGATTCCGATTGTTATAAGCAAAGGAATTGGTGTGGATATTGTGAAAGCCTTTATTGAAAGAGTGGCAAAGAGCTAATTACCAAGCCTGCGCGAGTTCGGTGCGGGTTTGAGCTAGCAAAACTGGCAAAACTTTTGTCTGTCCAATAATGGGCATGAAGTTAGCATCGCCGGACCAACGCGGAACGATATGTTGATGAATATGTTCAGCTACCCCTGCTCCCGAAATCGCACCTTGGTTCATTCCAAGATTAAAGCCAGCAGGTGCTGAAACTTTGCGGAGAGTTTTCATCGCATGAGCGCTTAGCTCAAAGACTTCATTACGTTCGTCATCGCTAAGCTCAGTTAAATCAGCGACATGGCGGTATGCGCAGATTAATAAATGGCCAGAGTTATACGGATAGAGATTCATGACGACGTAGGCGTTTGTTCCGCGAGCAACAACCAGACCTTCTTCATCGCTCATCTTCGGTATCTCGCAGAAGGGACAGGTAACTTTATTTCCCGCAAGCGGACGATTCTCACCCTTCAGATATTCCATTCGGTGCGGAGCCCAAAGTCGTTCCCAGCGATCGGGCATTCCCGCACCGCCTGGAATTACTTGATCGCCCTCGCCCATTACTTAAACCTGTTTGCGATCTGCGATGGCACTGCGAATTTCAGTGATGGCATCTGCAACTGCAATTGAGTTCTTCTGCTCGCCGTTGCGATAGCGAATCGAGACCTTGCCGGCTTGTTGATCTTCTTCGCCAGCAATCAACATGTACGGAACTTTCTGCATCTGCGCATTGCGAATCTTCTTCTGCATCCGATCATCAGATGCATCCAAATCGATACGGATCCCGGCTGCTTTAAACTCTTTGACAACAGATGCCAGGTAATCAGCAAATGCTTCAGCAACGGGAATTGCGGTCACTTGAACTGGCGCCAACCATGGAGGAAAAGCTCCCGAATAGTGCTCGGTGAGTACTCCAAAGAATCGTTCAATGGAACCAAAGAGTGCGCGGTGAATCATCACAGGGCGTTGGCGAGTTCCATCGGTTGCTGAATATTCGAGTTCAAAACGTTGCGGCAATTGGAAGTCAACTTGAATGGTGGACATCTGCCAAGTACGACCAATGGCATCTTTTGCTTGAACCGAAATCTTTGGCCCGTAAAACGCAGCGCCACCTTCATCGAGTACTAGCTCTAGATTTTGAGCTACCGCCGCTTTGCGTAGCGCTTCGGTTGCTTCTGCCCAATCACTGTCTTCTCCGACAGATTTTTCGGGGTTGCGAGTTGAGAGTTCGAGATAGAAATCTTCTAATCCGTAATCGCGTAACAAGTTAAGTACGAAGGTCAGTAGCGAATCTAGCTCGCCCACCATCTGGTCCTTTGTGCAATAAATGTGCGCATCATCTTGAGTAAAGCCACGTGCGCGAGTGAGACCGTGAATTACTCCTGATTTTTCATAACGATAGACAGTTCCAAATTCAAAGAGGCGTATCGGGAGTTCGCGATAAGAGCGGCCGCGTGATGCAAAAATCAAATTATGGAATGGGCAGTTCATTGGCTTCATGTAGTACTGCTGACCAGCGCGCTTGATAGTTCCGTCAGCGTGAAGCTCTTCATCCATGACCATCGGTGGATACATACCTTCTGAGTACCACTGCAAGTGGCCAGACTTTTCAAAGAGGGCAGCCTTAGTCAGATGTGGTGAGTATACAAATTCGTAACCTTCATCTTCATGGCGCTTGCGTGAATAATCTTCCATCGCACGACGGACGATGCCGCCCTTCGGATGAAAGACCGCAAGACCGGATCCAATTTCTTCGGGGAATGAGAAAAGATCTAGTTCGGTGCCAAGGCGGCGATGATCGCGCTTTTCTGCCTCTGCAAGAAGTTCTAAATATGAAGTCAACTCTTCTTGAGATGGCCAAGCAGTTCCGTAGATGCGCTGCAACATCGGATTCTTCTCAGAGCCTCTCCAATATGCCGCAGCGCTACGCATCAACTTAAATGCAGGGATGTGTTTTGTTGACGGAAGATGCGGTCCTCTGCAGAGATCAGACCAAACCGGTTGTCCATCGCGACCTAAATTGTCATAAATGGTGAGCTCTGCTCCCCCGACCTCAACGCTGGCTTCTTCGCCGGCACCAGATTTGATCCCGATTAACTCACATTTATATGGCTCGTGCGCTAACTCTTTAAGTGCATCTGCTTCGTTTGTAACGCGACGGCGAAAACGTTGACCATCTTTTACGATCTTGCGCATCGCGCTTTCTATTTTCTCTAAATCTTCCGGATTAAACGGACGCTCTGGATCGAAGTCGTAATAAAAACCATCTGTGATCGGCGGTCCGATTCCGAGGCGAGTTTGCGAAAAGACTTGCTGAACCGCTTGCGCCATGACGTGAGCTGTTGAGTGACGCAGCACTGATAAACCTTCTGGGGAAGAGATTGAAACCCCTTCGACAACGTCACCTTCTTTGAGATCAGTCCAAAGATCCTTTAGCTCGCCATTTATCTTGCAGACGACAATCTCTTTGCTTTCGGCGAAGAGATGGGTCGGACGTTGGTCATCTGTAACGCTTACGGCGCGACCATCTACGGTGATCGAGAGCTGGGACATGTTCCTATCCTACCGAATGAGAATGCGTCTGGGCGCGTATTTGCTCAATGAAAGATAGGCACTGAGCATCGATTACGAGTTCACGATTATCAATAGATGCAACGGCCAGACCAATTTTTAGACTTGAAATAACTATCGCTGACTCCACACGTTCCATGTCATTACGTGTCAATGATTGAACGATAACCCCGCATCTTTCGATAACTATGGCCCGCTGTACGCCTGGCAAAACTCCCGCGCTAAGTGGGGTGGTTATCCATTTTCCATCAATTCGGAAAAGAAAATTTGAAACCGCACCTTCAGTTATCTCACCTAATTCATTTACGCAGATAATCTCGTCGAAACCATCTCTCTGCGCTAACTGCAGCAAACCGGTTCGGTGGCTATACGGAAAGGTTTTAAACGCGATTGGATCTATCAATCTGCTTTCATCGATAACCGTAAGTTTCGCCGGCTCTACGATCTCAACATAACTCTGGTGTACTGCCACAAACCATCCCTTTGAGAAAAGTAATCTCAATCGTCCGAGCTGATGAGGTTCTTCTGCAAGTAGAACCGCTATTGAAACTCTTATCTGATCTTCGCTAGGTAATTTGATCTCAAACTTTCTCGCTGCATTTGCTGCGCGGCGCATATGGCGCGCTAATTCGAAAACTTCGCCATTTTCGGTTCGGATAGTTTCGAAAACACCGCTGCCTACCGGCCAGCCATCAGAGTCCATTTCAATTTCTTGGGAATCACAGATGCGATCGTTGAGCCAGATCTTCATTTGATCGATCCTCCCGCAATAGAAATTAGCCGCTGCGCCTTTAACTCAGTCTCTTTCCATTCTGAAACTGGATCGCTCCCGTAGGTTATTCCAGCCCCTGTTCCAAATTTAAGAAACCCATCGTTTTCCTGCCAGAAGATTCGAATCGCAACTGAAAGTTCACATCTATCGCCTTCGACCCAACCAAGAACTCCGCAGTAGGGACCACGTCCAATCTCTTCGTTCTGTGCGATCACCGAGAGCGCAGAGCTCTTTGGTGCTCCACTAATTGAACCCGCAGGAAGTAAAGCGTCAAATATCTCTTTCCATGAGATGTCACCCCTTAGCTGACCGATGACATCAGAAACTAAATGGCGTAATCCAGGATGATCTTCGCTTCGTAGAAGTTGTGAAACATCAACGGATCCTGGCTTACAAATTCGTCCAAGATCATTTCTCATGAGATCAACGATCATCACATTTTCTGATTGATCTTTATTTCCAAATCCCTGCTCGCTAAGGCTTTGTGTTCCCTTAATTGGCGAAGTTTTCAATCTCGAGCCATCTCGGGAAATGAACAACTCGGGAGATGCCGAGGCGATTTTCAATTGTGGAGTTGAGAAATAGGCGGCATGCGGTGCTGGGTTTTCGGTGAGTAACTTGGCGAAGAGAGAAGCTAGTTCTTCTCTGTCTGATTCGACCTTTAATTGACGGCAGGCATTAACTTGATAAACCCACCCATCTGAAATTGCTTCTCGAATTCTCTCCACATAAGCGCAATATTGATCTTTGTTCAGAGATGAGACCCAATCTCCTTCAATTGGACTCCAGTGCGAACCGCTAAATGGAAAATCTGCTTCAAAGTTAGATTGAAAACGAGCAAGAGTTACTTCACCCTCAAAGGAGATTGCCACCGCCCAAAAGTTTCCATCATCTAATCGGGAGAGATCGTTCGTTACTTCGAGAAGAGATCTGGCATACCTTCGACCCATCCAGAATGAGTCATCGCGCAGATCCATAGCCCTAACGCTACGGTGAAAGCGCTCACTTTGGCGGATCGCCCCTTGCTGCGCTAGATTTGCCCCCGCACGAAATGCGGACGTAGCGCAGCTGGTAGCGCGGAACCTTGCCAAGGTTCAGGTCGCGGGTTCGAACCCCGTCGTCCGCTCGGATTAACCGCCGCTTTGAATTAATTTTCAGGTGGCGGTTTCTCTATAGAAATATTTTTACAAGGTTCCAAAGAACAGGGTTCCAAAGAACAAGATTCCAAGGAACTTGAGTTTGGTCGGATGGCCGAGAGGCGAGGCAAGGGACTGCAAATCCCTCTACACGGGTTCAAATCCCGTTCCGACCTCCAATAAGTTAGAAGATGTACTGGAGAAGAAGATGAGCACAGATGAGTCACAGCGTCCTTGGGGGCGTTATGAAATCTTGTCTGAAAGCCAATCTCACAAGGTGAAAACAATCTGGGTCAATCCAGGTAAGCGTCTTTCCTATCAACGCCATGAAAAGCGAGCAGAGCATTGGTTTATTGTTCAAGGCCAAGCAAAGATAACTTTGAACGGCGATTCTTTTGAAATGTCTGTCGGAGATTCGATTGATATCGAAATTGGTGATCTACACCGGATAGAAAACATTGGCTCAAACGATGTCATTTTCATCGAAGTACAGACAGGTACTTACTTCGGCGAGGACGATATCGAGCGTATCGAAGACGATTTCGGACGTTAAATAGCCTCGGCTATACTTCTGATCACAACTTAATAAATACCGAAGTTTTAGACCCGGACGATTGGCTCAGCGGTAGAGCACCACATTGACATTGTGGGGGTCACTGGTTCGATCCCAGTATCGTCCACGTAACGAAGTGAAGTGGCGAATAGATATCGTCCACGTAACGAAATTACTTATAGACCAACTTAAAATCTGATTCTTGAAATCCCTCGTCAAACTTTCCTGTCGCTAATAACTTTGCGCCTTGGCGCCCTTGCGCATCCGATGACATTGCTGAATACCCATTACATCCATGTGCAACAAACAATCCGTCTTCTACCTCACCTATGTAGGGGCTCTCGGTAACGGTTCTTGAGATCACACAGGGCTTTAACTCCGTTTTGAGAAATTCGATCGAAGGAAAAAGCTTGAACAACTCTCTCTCCAGAACTGGGCCAAACTCTCGGAAACTATCTCTCTGAAACCATTGCACCATCTCTTCCTGCTGATCCAGATTCAAGTCAAGAGCCTGATTCAAGCCCATCTTCAAGATCTTGCGACCATCCTCTAACTCCAATGGTGCGGTCAGATAAATCCCGTCGAACTCTTCTCTACGGATTTCAAATAGAACCGAAGGCATTCCAAATAGCTTCTCGAAATCGCTTTCAGAGAGTTCTGCGGTGATCACCACCTCGCTTTTATTTTGAAATTTCAATTTTTTCGGAAGCAAGTTAGAGAAATTGGTAAAGGCGCCAGTCGCGATCAGAACTTTCTTCGCTGAGTATTGCGCGCCGCTGTCAGAAGTAGCCGTCCAGACCCCATCCACTTTCTGGAGATCGACAACAACCTCTTGAATCTCCCGACCACCAAAGGTACGAAAGGCAGTCAGTTGGGCGAGGATTAGTTTCCGTGGCTCAATCAAGCCAGCGCTTGCACCCTCATAGATTCCGAAGACAGATTCACCAATTTCCACATGAGGTAGCTTTTCTCGAAGTTGGTCGCGACCGTTTAATTGGTTGAAGTTCAAAGAAAACTTCTTAGCCAACTTGTCTACGTTCTTGAGGTATTCATCCTCGTGATCGTTGAGATATACGCAGCCGTTTGGTTGAAAGAAATTTACTCCGGTTGAGATCTCAAGGTCTTTCCACGCGCTTGTCGATTCAACATTAAGGCGAGTCCAGAGATCATCTTGCGCGATAACTCTCTGCACTCGCGAAATGTCGTAATGGCTGGCGAAAACCTTTCCGGATTCTTGTGCCTGAGATTCAGTTGGACCGATCAGAGCCACCCGAAGACCCATTTGGGCAAGATACTTAGCGCCAGCAGAGCCGATGAGACCGCCGCCAACGACGATGGCATCAAAAGATTCTCCACTAACCATCAGGAAACTCTATCCCAGCAACCTCTTTTGCTCTTAGCAAATGCGCAATACCGCTACGTAGAGGTAGTAACTAGTAAAGTAATTATGTGAGCGCAAATAACCAGATGCCCTGCGACTTCTGCGGCAAGCCATACGATCCAGTCTCAACAAGATGGTTCTGCCCAAACTGTCATATGAAAACTAATTGTTGCGATGGTGCGCCTTGCCCAATTCCAGAAGCGCCAGCGATGAAGATAGAAGGGATTGCTTAAATGGAGAAAGAACCTCGCACCGGATTTATGGGCGAATGGGATCGCCTATCTTCGAATATGAAGATCGTCGCGGTTATTCTTCTTAT
>JAIYCF010000130.1 GCA_027488165.1 Streptomycetaceae bacterium | reverse complement strand
TTCCTTGATCAGCCAAAATGCCTGAGTGAATCTTGGGATGCAGCGTCTTGACGCGACCATCCATAATCTCTGGAAAACCTGTGTAAGAGCTAACTTCAGATACCGCGTAGCCGGCTTCAACTAAAGTTTTGGCGGTCGAACCAGTCGAAAGTATTTCGATCTTGGCTTCGGTTAAGACTTTACCGAGTTCAAGTAAACGATCTTTATCGTAAACGCTTACGAGAGCGCGGCGAATCACCTTGCGCTCAGTCACGAGACCTCACAAAATTGGTTCGAATTCTTATCTGCGGCAGCAAAACAACCAACGCGATCCCAATGGCAATTTCAACTGCAATGGATAGCGTGAACTTCCAAATAGATAAGCCAACTGCGCTCATGGCAGGAGTCATTAAAGAACCGCTAGCTAGGTAACTTAAAAGTGCGGTAGCGATCAACAACAGAACAAAGCTTTGCACCAACGTTGTTGTGCTCGAACTTTGCGCCCAGATCGCTAGCGCGGCGCCAACTGCAATTACCAGCGCCACAGCAGTTAGCGCCCATCGCGAAGAAGTTGTTGGAAGTACTGATAGCAGTGGAAGAGCTGGTAGTTCACCTAAGCGATGCGTGAATGGCGAGACCAAAGTTCCCGCGCCAACTGCAAAGCCAGTTCCGGTGAAGTATCCGAGTATTGATAGCGCTGCATTGGGAAGATAGAAAGCATTTAGGGCAAAGAGTAAGAAGGAGCCGAGGATTCCTGGCTGCAAGACGATTGAGATGTTTTTAAAGGTTGCGGTGTTTGTAAAGATCAAGATTGCAAGAATGATAAAAGAGAATCCGAGCAAGATCGCTAGAACGCGGGTTGCCAAAGATGCTGCCTGTGAAATTCGAACTCGTGATCCAGCAGTCAAAGTGGCTAAGTAAGCGATCCCAAATGTAAATATCGGAGTTAGATACCACTGTGGAGAAACGTTGGTTGATCTACTAAATAAAGCAAGAATCGTTGCCACCAGTGCATATTGACCAGCGAATATTGAACGAACCGTACTTACATTGTGAAAATCACCGTGCAATTTACTTAGCGCTTTTGAAAATCCTGAGCGGAGTACGAAAAATGGAATTAGCATCGCGCCTATCGGAAGGAAAGATAGGTAACCGGCAGTTGTTCCGCTTAAGTTAAAGGGAATATGGTGCGCGCCCAGCCAGAGCCAGAGCGCAGCGCGCATTGGATCTGAAGTATTTCCGGTCGCACTTCCGGCTGTTGCCCAAGCAATTAAAGCAATAAATGCCAGAGGCAGAAGGAATACAAAGACGCTACGCAAAACTTGTGCAAACGAGACCGCTAGGACACGTTGCAACATTTACGAGTTAGCGTCCGAGTATGGCGCGCATTAAGCGCGCAGTTTCACTTGGAGTTTGTCCAACCTTTACACCCGCTGCTTCGAGAGCATCTTTCTTTGCTTGCGCAGTTCCAGATGAACCAGAAACGATCGCTCCAGCATGGCCCATCGTCTTTCCTTCGGGCGCAGTAAATCCAGCAACGTAACCAACAACTGGCTTGGTTACGTACTCAGCGATAAATGCAGCAGCGCGTTCTTCAGCATCGCCACCGATTTCACCGATCATTACGATCGCAGTTGTATCTGGATCATCTTGGAAAGCTTTTAGGCAATCGATGTGAGTTGTACCGATTACAGGGTCTCCACCGATACCAACTGCTGTCGAGAATCCAATATCGCGGAGTTCGTACATCATTTGGTAGGTAAGCGTTCCGGACTTTGAAACTAAACCAATTGGTCCGCGCTTAGTGATATCGGCAGGAATGATTCCGACATTTGATTGTTCTGGGCTGATCAAACCTGGGCAGTTTGGCCCGATGATCTGTGTTGTGCCCTTTTGAAGTGAGTAAGCGTAGAAGTATGCAGAGTCGTGAACTGGAATTCCTTCAGTAATCACAACTACCAGCGGCATCTTCGCATCAATTGCATCGATGACTGCAGCCTTAGCAAACTTAGGTGGAACGAATACAACGGAAACATTTGCACCAGTTGCAGCCATTGCCTCAGCAACGGTGTTGAAGACTGGAAGTTGATGGCCATCAATATCAACAGACTGTCCACCCTTACCTGGTGTTACTCCGCCAACGACTTTGGTGCCTGATGCCAACATACGACGAGTGTGCTTGGTGCCTTCAGAACCGGTCATTCCCTGCACGATTACTTTGCTTGCAGAATTAATAAAGATAGACATTACTTTGCCGCCAATTCTGCAGCGCGTGATGCTGCTCCATCCATAGTTTCGGCCTGCTCAATCAACGGGTGGTTGGCTGCCTTCAAAATTGCGCGACCTTCAATGACATTGTTGCCATCTAGGCGCACAACGATTGGCTTAGTGGCCTTCGCGCCAAGGAGTTCCAGTGCTTGCACAATGCCGTTTGCTACAGCGTCACAAGCAGTGATTCCGCCAAATACATTTACAAAAACGCTCTTCACATCTGGGTCGCCCAAGATAATTGAGAGTCCATCGGCCATAACTTGTGCAGATGCACCGCCTCCGATGTCGAGGAAGTTTGCTGGGCGCATGCCACCAAATTTTTCGCCAGCATATGCAACAACATCGAGCGTTGACATAACCAGACCTGCACCGTTACCGATGATTCCAACCTGACCGTTATCAAGCTTTACGTAGTTAAGGCCTTTTTCTTTCGCTGCTGATTCGAGAGCATTTGCAGAATCATGATCGACAAGCGCCTCGTGTGTTGGCTGACGAAATTCTGCGTTCTCATCGAGAGTGACCTTGCCATCGAGGGCAACGATGCGGCCATCTTCGGTCTTAACAAGTGGGTTGACTTCAACAAGAGTCGCATCTTCAGATTGGAATGTTTCCCAAAGTTTTACAAGAACATCAGCAACTTGATCTGCAATATCTGCCGGGAACTTCGCTTGGGCGATAATTTCCTTTGCCTTGGCAGATGAAATTCCCTCAACTGCAGTTACTGGAACCTTGGCCAACTTTTCAGGTGCAGTATGTGCAACTTCTTCGATATCCATTCCGCCGGCAACAGATGCCATGACAAGGAATGTGCGGTTTGAACGGTCAAGCAAAATTGAAATGTAGTACTCGTCCACGATTGGCGCTGCTTGAGCGATCATCACTTTGTGAACGGTGTGGCCCTTAATATCCATTCCGAGAATGGCGCCAGCTTTCTCTTTGGCATCGTTTGCATCAACTGCAAGTTTTACGCCGCCCGCTTTTCCGCGACCGCCAACTTTTACTTGTGCTTTAACGACAACTTTTCCACCCATGGCAGATGCTGCAGCGAAGGCTTCATCAGCGGTAGTTGCAACAGCGCCGCCAAGAACTGGAACGTTGTGCTTTTCAAAGAGGTCACGTGCTTGATATTCAAAGAGATCCACAGATAACAACCATTCGAAGAATTACTAGCTCGTCTTTGCGCTAGCGGATATGGGTAATCCTAATCCTTGGAAATGGCTACAAAACCACAACTGGGGCGTAGCGGAGCAAGAGGCGTTTTTCACCGTATTGGCCGAAGTTGATCGTTGCCTCTGATTTATCGCCTTCGCCTGCAAGGGCCACAACTGTGCCGAGTCCGAATGTGTCATGTGACACACGCTGGCCAACTTCTAGAACCATCGCCGAAGATGTTTTGCCGGTGGCGCGCGGTGGTGGAGTTGTTGGTGTGCGACGACGAAGTCCAGAACTTCCAGATGATGATGAAGAACGCGCTTCGTTCTTCCATTCGATTAACGTTGTTGGAATTTCATCTAGGAAACGTGAACCTGGGTTGTACTTCGGAGTTCCGAAAGTTAAGCGATATTCGGCGCGCGAAATATATAAACGCTTTTCAGCGCGCGTTAAACCAACGTATGCCAAGCGACGTTCTTCTTCGATCTCTTTTGGATCATCCAAGGTGCGGGCATGCGGAAAGATTCCGTCTTCCATACCGGTGAGAAATACCGTTGGGAATTCCAGACCTTTGGCGGTATGCAACGTCATCAAAGTAACGACTCCCCCGTGGTCCTCACCGTCCGGGATTTCATCAGCATCGGCAACTAGCGAAACTTTTTCGAGGAATCCAGAGAGTGAAATTTCTTCATCTTCACCTAGTTCTTCAAAGGGACGTTCTTCGTATTCCATAGATGCCGAGACAAGTTCTTTTAAGTTTTCCACGCGGACTTCATCTTGAGGGTCGGTACTTGCTTCTAATTCCGTTAACAGACCGGATTGCTCGAGCACTGCTTCAATGATTACTGAGGGTTTTGTTTTCGCTTCAACCAATACTGCGAGGGCGGTAAGCATCGAGGTAAAGGTTCCGATCGAGTGGGCAGCCTTGTTTGGAACGCTAGTTGCCTCGGTGACCCGCAATAAGGCGTGCCAAAATGAAATTCCTTGAGCTTGTGCAAATATTTCTACTTCTTCAAGTGCGCGATCGCCGATGCCACGTTTCGGAAAGTTGATAATGCGGCGCAGTGATACTTCATCATTTGGGTTTGCCAGTACTCGCAAATAAGCCAGTAAATCCTTAACCTCTTTACGTTCGTAGAAGCGCAAGCCTCCGACCACTTTGTAAGGGATAGCCGCGCGCATAAAGATTTCTTCAAAGATACGAGATTGGGCATTTGTGCGATAGAAAACCGCAGTATCACCTGGATTTGAGTAACCCATATCTTGTAGTGAACGGATCTCACTCTTAACAAACTCGGCTTCGTCGTATTCGGATTCGGCGACATAACCAACTAGCGGTGCACCAGCACCGGCATCAGACCACAGGTTCTTCTCTTTACGAGATTCATTCTGAGTGATCACGGCATTTGCAGCGTTGAGTATGTTTTGCGTTGAACGGTAATTTTGTTCGAGCAATACGGTGGCTGCGTTCGGGTAATCAACCTCGAACTGCAAGATGTTTCGGATCGTTGCCCCGCGGAAACCATAGATAGATTGGTCGGCATCTCCCACCACGCAAAGCTCGGCAACCGGAAAGCCATCGCCTTCAGTGCCGGTGAGCTCTTTAACTAAAACATATTGCGCATGGTTGGTGTCCTGGTACTCATCGACCAAGATGTGGCGAAAACGAGAACGAAAACGCGCTTTCGTCTCAGGGAATTGTTGCAAGACCTGAACAGTTTTCATGATCAGATCATCAAAATCTAAAGCGTTAGCTTGCTGCAGCCTTTTTTCATACATCGTGTAAACATCGGCAACGATGGTTTCGAATTGGTTTTGGGCCGCGGATAGATATTGATAAGGAGTTTGTAGCTCGTTCTTGGCATTAGAAATAAGTGATTGAAATTGGCGCGCGGGATAGCGCTTGGGATCTAGGTTTAGCGTCTCCATCACCCGCGATATCAACTTCTGTGAATCAGCGGAGTCGTAGATGCTAAATGTGCTGCTGTATCCCAAGCGTTCGATCTCTTGGCGAAGCAATCGAACGCAAGCAGAGTGGAAAGTTGAAACCCACATTGATTTTGCGACGGGACCGACTAGTTCGGTGACGCGATCTTTCATCTCGCCGGCAGCTTTATTGGTAAAGGTGATCGCTAAAATTTCGTAAGGTTTAACTTCGCGCGCTGCCATTAAGTAAGCGATACGACGAGTGAGAACTCGCGTCTTTCCAGATCCTGCACCTGCCACCACCAAAAGAGGTGCTCCTTCATGGGCGACCGCTTTCTGCTGCTGCGGATTGAGCCCCGCCAGTAGCGCTTGCGTATCAACCATGGCGCGGAGTCTATTAGGCTTAACTGTCATGGAGCCGCTACCAAATTCAGAGATAAAGCGCGTACTAGTCATCAACGCACATCCCGATGACTCTGATTTT
The DNA here is from genome assembly GCA_027488165.1 of Streptomycetaceae bacterium. GTDB lineage: Bacteria > Actinomycetota > Actinomycetes > Nanopelagicales > Nanopelagicaceae > Planktophila. The sequence goes on along the minus strand of JAIYCF010000130.1, from coordinate 6,835 downwards.
GGCGCATCCGGAACTATCGCCCAGTGGGTCAAAGAGGGCATCGAGGTCGCCTACGTTTTCTGCACAAATGGTGATCAAGGCGGCGAAGAATCAGGATTTACCAAAGAAGAGATGCCGGCGATCCGCCAACGCGAACAACGCGCAGCAGGTGCAGCTATCGGCGTCACTGACATTACATTTTTAAATTATGTAGATGGCCATCTCGAACCAACTCTTGGGCTTCGCAAAGATATCGTCCGCCAAATTCGAATCAGCAAACCAGATCGCATGGTCTGCCAATCACCAGAACGCAATTGGGATCGCATCGGCGCTAGCCACCCAGATCATCTAGCTGCAGGTGAAGCTGCGATTCAAGCGGTTTACCCAGATGCGCGAAATCCTTTTGCATTTACCGACTTGCTTGAGAACGAAGGCTTGCAACCGCACCGCGTGAAAGAAGTTTGGATGATGGGTTTTGCGAATCCAGACCACTGGGTAGATATCACCGACACCTTTGATTTAAAGATGAAGGCGCTCCATGCACATGCATCACAGACTGCGCACAACAAGGAACTTGAAAATATGGTGCGCGAGTGGGGTCAACGTAACGCTGGCATAGGCGGTTTGCCTGAAGGTCGTATCGCTGAAGCCTTTAAGATCGTTAATACCAACTAATTAATTAACGAACTGTTACCGATTTAATCTCGATCGGCTGTACAGGTATTCCATCTCCAGCGTAATAGGCATTCCCTGATGCTTGATCAACTTGGTATGCACCAACTTTTTCAATGCGCAGCAATAGCGGCAAACCAGTTTTGATCTTGCCCCAGATTGTGTAGCTCGGTGGAAGTGTTGTGTCCTTATAAACCAAGAAGAATTGGCTGCCATTGGTATTTGGGCCAGAGTTAGCCATAGCTACTGTTCCGGCTGGGTAGGTAAGGATCTTCTTAGTTGGAAGGTTCTCGTCTTTGTAACCTTTCCAAGAACCAGGAGAACCATTTCCTTGTGCAGATGGATCTCCACATTGCAGAACATAAATACCTTCAGTAGTTAGGCGGTGGCAGAAAGAGCCATCAAAATACTTTGAGCGAGCGAGCGTTGCCAGGTTGGTAACGGTTTGTGGCGCTGCTGGATCTAGAGCGATGGTGATGACCCCACAGTTGGTAGTAATCGTCATCGTCTTTGCAAGTTTCTTATCAACGCTAGTTGGCTGCTTGAGCGTTGCCGGCGCATGCGCCTTAGATGTTGGCTTGGTGCAACCCTTAACTGAAGTTGGGCGTTCAGCGGCTGAAGCTGAAATAGGCAACATAAAGACAACTAGAACTAAAGAAACAAACTTCTTCACGGTCACTCCCACTCGATGGTTCCTGGCGGCTTGCTCGTAACATCCAACACAACTCGATTTACTTCGCGGACTTCATTGGTAATTCGCGTCGAGATTTTCTCCAACGTATCGTACGGAACTCGCGACCAATCTGCAGTCATTGCATCTTCACTTGAAACCGGACGCAAAACTATTGGATGCCCATAAGTACGGCCATCGCCTTGCACGCCAACGCTGCGCACATCAGCTAAGAGAACAACTGGACATTGCCAGATCTGGCGATCAAGTCCGGCTGCCTTTAACTCTTCGCGCGCGATTAAATCTGCATGGCGCAAAATCTCTAGGCGATCCTGAGTTACTTCACCGATGATGCGGATACCAAGACCTGGTCCTGGGAAAGGTTGGCGCCAAACTATTTCTTCAGGAAGGCCAAGTTCTAATCCAACTTGGCGGACTTCATCTTTAAACAATGTGCGAAGCGGTTCGACAAGTGTGAACTTCAAATCATCTGGAAGACCACCAACGTTGTGGTGTGACTTGATATTTGCAGTGCCAGTGCCGCCACCTGATTCAACGACATCTGGGTAGAGCGTGCCCTGCACTAAGAATTCAACATCTCCCCCGGCTGCGATATCGCGCGCTGCCTTTTCAAATGAACGAATGAATTCGCGACCAATGATTTTTCGCTTGGTCTCAGGATCGGTAACCCCGGCTAGTGCGCTTAAGAATTGATCAACCGCATCAACCACAACTAGATCAATACCAGTTGCGGCAACGAAGTCACGTTGGACTTGTTCGGATTCGCCGCTGCGTAGCAAACCGTGATCAACGAATACACAAGTTAATTGCGCGCCAACTGCGCGCTGCACAATTGCGGCTGCAACTGCTGAATCAACTCCACCTGAGAGTCCACATATGACGCGCTTGCTGCCAATCAGCGCTTTAGCCTTAGCAACTTCATTTTCTGCAATATTTCCAGTCGTCCAATTTGGTGTGCAACCAGCAATATTGATTAACCAATTATTTAGAATTGCCTGACCATGTTCGGAGTGAAGTACTTCAGGGTGGAACTGAACACCAGCGATCTTTCCTGAGGCATCTTCGAATGCTGCAATCGGCGTATCTGCAGTAACTGCACAGATAGAAAAACCAGCTGGTGCTTGAGTAACTGCATCGCCGTGTGACATCCAAACACTCTGAGATGCGGGAAGTGATGAAAAGATCTTGGAACTTACCTCCGCTTTAATTTCAGTACGGCCGAATTCTGATTTACCTGTCTGGCTTACAACACCACCAAGGGCTGCGGCCATTGCTTGGAACCCGTAGCAAATTCCAAATACTGGAATTCCGAGTTTAAGAATTTCCGGGTCGAACTTTGGAGCGTGATCTGCATAAACACTTGATGGGCCACCAGATAGAACAATTGCAGATGGTGCTTTGGCGGTTACTTCTGCAGCGGTGATATGTGATGGGACTATCTCTGAGAAAACGTTTGCTTCGCGAACGCGGCGTGCGATCAGCTGCGCATATTGCGCACCGAAATCAACGACCAGTACACCGTTCTGCGAATTACTCATTTACGCCCCGTGAATAATTACTTCTACGCGCTGGAATGACTTAACGTCTGAATATCCAGAGGTAGCCATTGCGCGACGAAGTGCGCCAAAGAGGTTCATTGAGCCATCAGATGTGTGTGATGGACCGAGCAAGATTTCTTCAAGTGTGCCGACGGTGCCAACGTTTACGCGCTCACCGCGTGGCAGTTCTTGGTGATGTGCTTCAGATCCCCAGTGCCAACCAAGTCCAGGCGCCTGTGTTGCCTTAGCAAGTGGAGAACCCATCATCACTGCATCTGCGCCAACTGCAATTGCCTTTGCAATATCTCCTGAGCGACCGACTGCACCATCTGCAATAACGTGGACATAGCGTCCACCGGATTCATCGAGGTATTCGCGACGCGCTGCAGCAACTTCAGCAACAGCAGATGCCATCGGAACTTCGATTCCTAAAACTTTACGAGTTGTATGTGCTGCACCGCCACCGAAACCAACTAGGACTCCAGCAGCGCCGGCGCGCATTAAGTGAAGTGCGCCAGTTGATGTAGCAACTCCACCAACGATCACTGGCACATCGAGCTCGTAGATAAATTTCTTAAGGTTGAGAACTGAATCATCATTGCCAACGTGTTCTGCAGAAACCGTGGTTCCGCGAATAACGAAGATATCTACGCCGGCATCTATAACTGCTTTGTGAAGTTCGGCGGTGCGTTGTGGTGAAAGTGATGCAGCAACGGTTACCCCAGAATCGCGAATAGTTTTGATGCGCTCCTTGATTAATTCGGGGCGGATTGGTGCGCTGTAAATTTCTTGCATACGGCGGGTTGCATGCTTATCTGGCATCGATGCGATTTCACCAAGTGGAATACGCGGATCGTCATAACGAGTCCAAAGACCTTCCAGGTTTAGAACACCGAGTCCGCCGAGCTTTCCAATTTCAATCGCTGTTTCTGGCGATACAACAGAGTCCATCGGCGCTGCCAACATAGGGATTTCAAATTTATAAGCATCGATCTGCCACGCAGTTGAAACATCTTCTGGGTTGCGAGTACGGCGGCTTGGAACGATGGCGATATCGTCAAATGAATAAGCCTGGCGGGCGCGTTTTCCCGGTGCGATCTCGATATCCATAGCGGCCTTCCTTAGCTCTTCTTGCTGTAGTTAGGGGCATCGGCAACGTGCAAGACATCGTGTGGATGGCTCTCTTGTAGCCCTGCTGCAGTAATTTGAATCAAGCGACCTTCGCGGCGCAAAGTTTCGATATCAGGTGCTCCGGCGTAACCCATTCCGCTGCGCAAGCCACCGACTAGTTGGTGAACAACTTCAGCAACCGGACCGCGGTAGGCAACCTTGCCTTCGATACCCTCGGGAACAAGTTTGTCTTCAGATAAAACATCGTCTTGCATATAACGATCTTTGGAATATGACTTCTGTTCGCCGCGTGATTGCATTGCACCCAGTGAACCCATACCGCGATAGGCCTTGTACTTGCGGCCGTCGATCTCAACAAGTTGTCCTGGTGATTCTTCACAACCGGCAAGAAGCGAACCAAGCATTACCGAATTTGCGCCAGCGACAATTGCTTTAACAATGTCACCTGAATATTGAAGACCACCATCTGCGATTAGTGGAATGCCAGCTTTGTTACATGCCTTGGCCGCTTCCATGATCGCAGTAATTTGTGGAACACCGACTCCAGCAACAACGCGCGTTGTGCAGATAGACCCTGGACCAACGCCAACTTTGACTGCATCCGCACCGGCGTTAATTAGCGCCTGCGCACCTGCGCGAGTTGCTACGTTGCCACCAATGATTTGGATTGTTGAAGAAAACTTTTTAATTCTTTCGATCGCATCAAGTACGGCGCGGTGGTGGCCGTGGGCCGTATCAACTACAACAACATCTACGCCGGCTTCAACTAAAGCTTGAGCGCGCGCAAAGCCGTCATCGCCAACACCAACCGCGGCACCAGCCAAGCCAACGTTCTTAACCAATTTAACGTGGGTAACTTGTTCTTCGATCGGCAGATTGCGGTGAATGATTCCGATGCCGCCGGCCTTAGCCATTGCGATCGCCATAGTTGATTCGGTGACGGTATCCATCGCAGATGAAACAACTGGAACTGCAAGTGAAATATTTCGGGTTAACCAGGTTGCGGTATTTACTTCGCTGGGAACGACTTCGGAGGCATCTGGCAATAAGAGCACATCGTCGTAAGTCAGCCCGAGCATCGCGACTTTGTCGTTATCGCTGCTCATGGGCCCTCCGTACTGTGGTTGAGCGCCCTAGTCTAACTTGAGATTTAAGCCCCGATTGCCTGCTTGATTTCCTGGCAGGCCAGCGTTAAATCATCTGCAAAGGCCACATCACCACATTCTTCGCGATCCCAGCCTGGGCCACCGAGGATAAATCGAGGAGCAGGTCGAATTGCTGGAACATCGCGGAAGAATTTTGGATCTCCATTTTTTGATAGTTGCGCCCAGAGAAAGACGGCAGGTGGCGCGCTGCGTTCAACAACATTAGATAGCGCTTCAAGCGGGGTTCGCGCGCCCATGAAATTACATTCGATTCTTGCTTCAGAAAGTGCTGCGTGTAGCGCATGTAGCGCCAAGCAATGAAGCTCTTCTCCAACCGAAGCAAGTAAGACCGGACGAGCATTTAGGGGCGTCTTTAATTGTTTAGAGCGCTCACGCAAAATGCCTGTGATGGTTTCAGAGAGCAAGTGCTCAACTTCAATGCCGGTGCCGGTTTCGGCCCAAGCATCCCCAACAACAATTAACACCGGAACAATTACTTCCTGCCAGCTATCAATTACTCCATATTTTTCAATATCTTTTCGCAGTATCGCTTCCACAAAATTTCGATCTAGTGAGTTTGCAGCTTTAACAATTGCGGTCACAACATCTTCGCGAACTTCAAAAGTCTTTAAAATCTTTTCTACTTTAACTTCACCTTTATGCGCTAACGCCTGCGCTGCTGCATCGGCTGGCGCCATTCCTGCTGAAATCAGGCGGCGCATCAGAGTTAGTTTGGCGAGATCGCTGGCGCAGTACTTGCGGTGATCTCCGGCTTCATGGCTCGAGGGGCCAAGGCCATAACGGCGAGCCCAGGTCCGTAGGGTCGCAGGTGCGACTCCTATGCGGCGGGCGACAGCGGCCACCGTCAAAAGCTCTTCCATGCTCCTATCGTGGCGTGTGTTGGGCAACCTCACCACTTGAAACTGGCTAAATTCTCAGGATTTAAGTGACGAAACGAACAACCTTTGAAGCGTTAGATACTTGAACAACCTATGGCGCGGTTGTATGGTTGGCCCACCGAACAAGCAAGGAGACCAAAATGGCTGAACTATCACGTCTACCGCTCCCGATCGCAGATCATTGGGAATGGCAGTACGAGGGCGCCTGTCGCGATCTACCTGCCGAGATGTTCTTCCATCCAGATGGAGAACGCGGACCACGTCGTCGCAATCGCGAGAACGCCGCCAAAGCTGTCTGCGCAACATGTCCGGTAATCAAGGCATGCCGCGCACACGCACTTGCAGTGCAAGAGCCTTACGGAATCTGGGGCGGTCTTTCAGAAGACGACCGCGCCGTTCTACTTGGCAAAGAAGAACCATCAATTTACGAAGCTTCATAAGACGTTAAATAAAAATCCCCCGCACTCAGTGAGTACGGGGGATTTTTTACTTTTGGCTAGTGGCTTTCTTTATGGCCACTTCCTAAAGTCAGTGGCTGTGCCCACCAGGTCCATGTGAATGTCCATGTCCGCCAGCTGCATCTTTAACTTCTTCTGCTGGACGCTCGTATACAACTGCTTCAGTTGTAATGAACATCGCCGCAATTGAAGCCGCGTTAGCGAGTGCTGAACGAGTCACCTTAACTGGATCGATAACGCCATCTTTTGCAAGATCGCCGTAGACATCAGTTGCTGCGTTAAAGCCTTCATTGGCCTTAAGTGCGCGCACCTTTGAAACTAC
>JAIYCF010000074.1 GCA_027488165.1 Streptomycetaceae bacterium | reverse complement strand
TTATGTTGGCGTGGAAGGTAGCGCCAGCGCTGGCAACAGGAAATACCGTTGTATTGAAACCAGCTGAGACAACTTCGCTTACTGCACTTTTATTTGCTGAGGTTTGCCAGCAAGCAGAACTTCCAGATGGAGTTGTAAATATTGTTACTGGCGACGGTTCTACCGGATCTGCGATCGTTAACCATGCCGGAATCCATAAGATCGCATTTACTGGTTCTACCGAAGTAGGCAAGAAGATCGCCCGCGCGATCGCTGGCACCAATAAGAAAGCAACGCTCGAATTAGGTGGAAAAGGCGCAAATATCGTCTTTGATGACGCCCCTATTGATGAGACCGTTGAAGGAATTGTTAATGGCATCTTCTTCAATCAAGGCCATGTCTGCTGTGCCGGATCACGCTTGATCTTGCAAGAAGGAATCGCTGATGAAGTTACCGAGAAACTTAAAGCGCGTATGTCAAAGATTCGGGTGGGCGATCCTTTAGATAAGAATACAGATCTGGGCGCAATTAACTCACGTGAACAATTAAATAAGATTAATGAATTATCGGCTGCGGGAGATGCAGAAGGCGCCGAACGTTGGAGCCCGTCATGCAACCTCTCAGATAAAGGCTATTGGTTTGCGCCAACTATCTTTACCGGTGTTACGCAGGCTCACCGGATCGCACGTGAAGAGATCTTTGGTCCGGTACTTTCAATCCTGACCTTCCGCACTCCACAGGAAGCGATTGAGAAAGCAAATAACACTCCATTTGGGCTATCTGCTGGAGTATGGAGTGAAAAAGGTTCGCGAATTTTATGGGCCACTCAACAACTTCGCGCCGGAGTAATCTGGGCAAATACCTTTAACAAATTTGATCCAACATCACCATTTGGTGGATATAAAGAATCTGGCTGGGGACGCGAAGGCGGAAAACATGGCCTGGCTTCTTATCTGAAGGAAGGTAAGTAAATGTCACGTCTAGAAGTTAAGAAGACTTACAAGCTCTATATCAATGGCGCTTTTCCCCGAAGCGAGTCTGGCCGTGTCTACGAAGTAAGCGATGCCAAGGGAAACTTCATCGCTAATCCGGCTCTTGCATCACGTAAAGATCTGCGTGATGCAGTCGTTGCAGCGCGCGCCGCGCAACCTGGTTGGGCAAAAGCTACTGCCTACAACCGCGGGCAAATTCTTTATCGCATTGCCGAGATGCTTGAAGGTCGCGCAGATCAGATCGCAAATGAAATTTCAGCAACATCTGGTGTAACCCCGAAGAAAGCCCACGAGCAACTTGCCGCTGCGATTGATCGCTGGGTTTGGTATGCCGGCTGGAGCGATAAATTGGCGGCAGCTTTTGGTTCAACGAACCCAGTTGCTGGCCCTTATTACAACTTCACAATCCCTGAACCACAAGGCGTTATTGCAGTTGCGCCACAAGATGAATTTTTAAGTTTCATCGATGCGATAGCCCCAGTAATTACCTCTGGAAATTCAGTTATCGCCCTTGTTCCTGGAGCATCTGCAGTTCCTGCCATGACCTTTGCTGAAGTCTTAGCAACTAGCGATTTGCCTCATGGCGTTATTAATATTCTGACTGGTTCACATGATGAACTTGCTCCATGGGCAGCTTCACATATGGATATCGACGGCATGGATATTTCTGGAATCGATAAGAAGAAACGTACTGCGCTTAAAGAGGCCGGTGCTGAAAATCTAAAGCGGATCCATCACTTCGACGATGCGCAGACTCCAAATCGCATCTATGCATTTATGGAAGCAAAGACGGTCTGGCACCCAATCGGGGTCTAGATCTTATTCAGCAGAGATCTTTGCAAAACCTGGCTTTACGATCTCATCGATAATCGCCAGGCGCTCTTCAAAGGGAATGAAGGCGCTCTTTAGCGCATTGATAGTCACGCGCTGTAGATCAAGAAAACTCCAATTAAAGGCTTTAACTAACTCGTTCATTTCGCGAGTCATTGAAGTCGCTGACATTAAACGGTTATCGGTATTAACTGTGATGCGGAAGCGTAATTTGGCTAGATCTCCGATTGGGTGATCTGCAAAGTTTGCCGCCGCTCCTGTTTGAATATTTGATGATGGGCACATTTCCAACGGAATACGACGATCGCGCACATAAGCAGCAAGTTTTCCAAGGCGAGCAGGTGTGTGGTTTAAATCGATATCGTCAATGATTCGCACACCGTGACCTAGGCGTTCAGCACCGCAGAGTTGAATCGCTTCCCAGATTGAAGGAAGTCCGTAGGCCTCACCTGCATGGATCGTGAAGTGAGCATTCTCGCGGCGTAAGAATTCAAAGGTATCTAACTGATCACTTGGTGGGAAGCCATCTTCAGGACCTGCGATATCGAAGCCTACGACGCCACGATCGCGGTATTTAACTGCTAATTCTGCTACTTCTTGAGAGAGTTTATTCTGGCGCATTCCACAAAGGAGTAGAACTGCGCGAATTTTTCCACCAGATTGAGCAACTTCTTTCTCGCCTTCTTGAAAACCTTGCAAGATCGCTTCTATCGCTTGTGAGAGAGTAAGGCCTTTTTCAGTTATCAACTCAGGCGCCATCCGGATTTCGGCATAAACCACACCGTCTTCGGCTAAATCAATTACACATTCGCGAGAAACTCGCACTATGTCAGCTGGACGCTGCATAACTGCAACTGTGTGTGAAAAAGTTTCAAGATAGCGAACTAGTGAACCTGAATCACAAGATGCGCGGAACCACTCGGCTAACTCTGTTGCATCATAAGTTGGAAGATCGTGTCCGATCTCTTTTGCGATATCTATAATGGTTTGTGGACGAAGTCCTCCATCCAAGTGATCATGCAGAAGCGCCTTTGGTAAGCGCTTAACTTGTTCTGGAGTTGGAATTGAATTTAGAGTGCTCATTAACCTATCCGCTCAATTACTAGAGGCAGACGATTTACCGTTCCGCCTTCCTTGATAGAGATTGCACCTTCGAGAATTTCTAAGGCGCGTTCAAATCTTGCTGGTTCATCGGTATGCAAAGTAAGTAAAGGTGCACCTGCTTGCACATAATCTCCCGGTTTGGCATGCATCTCGATACCGGCGCCTGCCTGCACTTTCTCACCTTGCTTAGAACGGCCTGCACCTAAGCGCCATGCACTTACGCCGACTTTCATCGCATCCATTGTGGTCATCGTGCCAGAATTTTCGGCGGTGATTACATGTTGTTCGCGTGCAACGGGCAACTTGGCATCGGGATCTCCACCTTGTGCTGCAATCATGCGGCGCCAGTGGTCCATCGCGGAACCATCTTGCAGTGCAACTGCAGGATCTTTTCCAATAATTCCAGCGGCATCGATCATCTCGCGCGCCAAGAGAATAGTTAACTCAACAACATCTGCTGGTCCGCCGCCAGCTAAAACCTCAATAGATTCGCGCACTTCGAGGGCATTTCCGGCCGTTAGTCCAAGTGGAACATCCATGGCGGTAACAAGTGCACGTGTCTTTACACCGGCATCGATACCGAGTTGAACCATAGTGCGTGCAAGTTCTGCAGCCTGCTTTGGATCGCTCATAAATGCTCCGCTACCAGTTTTCACATCTAGCACTAGCGCTGAAGTTCCTTCAGCAATCTTCTTCGACATAATTGATGAAGCAATCAGTGGGATCGCTTCAACGGTCGCGGTAACATCACGTAACGCATAAAGTTTCTTATCGGCTGGAGCAAGACCGGCACCTGCTGCGCAAATAACAGCGCCCGTATCTTGTAAAACTTTGAGCATCTCTTCATTAGATAGCGAAGCGCGCCAGCCAGGAATTGATTCGAGTTTATCTAAAGTACCGCCAGTATGTCCAAGACCGCGTCCTGAAAGTTGTGGAACAGCGCCTCCACAAGCTGCAACAAGCGGCGCTAAAGGAAGAGTTATCTTGTCACCGACTCCACCAGTTGAATGTTTATCAGCTGTTGGTCTATCTAACATCGACCAGTTCATGCGTTCGCCAGAGTTAATCATCGCCGTTGTCCAGCGAGAAATTTCGCGGGAGTTCATGCCATTTAGCAAGATCGCCATCAAGAGAGCGGACATCTGTTCGTCGGCAATTACTCCACGGGTATAGGCATCGACTGTCCAGTCGATTTGCTTGTCGGTAAGTTCGTTACGATCACGTTTGGCGGCGATAATTTCTACTGCGGCAAAAGGTTCAACAGAGTTTCTAGTCAAGACGCTTTTCCATTTCTTCTGGGCCAAACGCCCAAGGAAGTAGGTCAGCGAGAGTTTTGATTCCATCATCTGTTGCTAATTGCAGCTTTGAACCACCATGTTCTTGAAGAAGTTGGCGACAGCGACCACATGGCATTAATAAATTCCCTGAGATATCAACGCAGGTAAAGGCAATTAAACGGCCGCCACCTGAGTTAATTAGCGATGAAACTAAGCCACATTCTGCGCATAAAGTAAGGCCATAACTGGCATTTTCTACATTGCAGCCGGTCACGATACGACCATCATCTACTAGCGCCGCCACGCCTACTGGAAACTTTGAATACGGGGCATATGCCTGCTTCATGGCAGCAGTTGCCTGCTCCTTAAGGAGCTCCCAATTAATTTGCATACGCTGCACTCGCCGCCGCATTGATCGCTGCAGTTTGGGCAGCTAGCGCTTTAGATTTAATTACAATCTCAATTCCTTTATCGCCGATTCCGTAACGATGTCCGTAAATTCCGGCCTTGGCATCAATTACATCTGAGAGTTGGCTATCGTTAACTGCCTTACCGATTATTGCTGACACCGCTATATCTACGCGCTTAACAACAGATGCAATTAGGTATTTAGAGGTTGCAGGAGTGACGCTTAGGTAAAGATCTGGTTCAGAGATAATCAAGTTAACTTCTGGGGCGTTCTTCTTCCGATTCTTTGAAGTATTCGCCTTAACAATCGCCTCGAATAGCCCATCTGCCGAACCAGTTGTGGCATCGTAGATCACATCGATACCAAGGCTAATCAAAGCCTTTGCCGAGACTACAGATTCGGTTGCCGTGTACTTTACAAATGACCTGACGTTCTTCTTTGCTGCAGCAACGCCCAGCAGAAATCCATTTTCGTAGTCATCTGCATTTGAAGGAGTAGTCACCATAGCAACTCGTCCGCTCTTGGTAGCAAGCGCTGCGCTGTATCCGGCTAAGAATGCCGCTTCATTTTCAGAGTAGATGATGGAAGTTACATTTAGCGAAGGAATCGAGGCGTCGCCGATAATCGCGAATTGGGTATTTGGAAATTCAATCGCCAGCGGTTCGATAACCTTTGCATATTGCGCACCAACTGCAATTATCGTCGTGCAACTCTTTGAAGTCAGGGTTCGAATTCTCTTAGCGCGGTCTGCATTAGTTCCATCAGTAACAACGCTCTCAAAGGTAAATGAGTATTGGCTTTGCGCTTTTTTAACTCCCGCTAGGGTCGCATCGTTATATGAACGATCGCCTAGCCCGCCAGTGTCATAGGCGATACAGATGTTTCCAGCAGCGCTAGCTTGCGGAGCAGCAAATAAAGACAGCGCCACTGCCGCGACTGCAATTGTTGCGCGTAACTTCATTAGAGGACCAAGCCTAGATTCTTATAAGTCTGAGCCAAAGTCGCGCTTGCTACAACTCGCGCTTTATCTGCTCCATCGTGAAGCACCTTAATCAGATGAGCCTCATCCTGTAGCAGTTCGAGGGCTTGGGTGCGAATTGGGCGTAGGTATTCAACAACTACTTCAGCGACTGCGCCCTTAAAGTCTCCATAACCCTTTCCGGCAAATTCATTCTCCAGATCTGCAACGCTCTTTCCAGAAAGTGCGGAATGAATAGTCAGCAGGTT
>JAIYCF010000141.1 GCA_027488165.1 Streptomycetaceae bacterium | reverse complement strand
GACATTGGACGACGAGCTATCAGGAGGTCGGAAGGTAATGGCGCTCTCTAAAACAGATCTAGATTTAATCAAGGCGGCGCTAGCCGAAGATTTAGCCGGCGGCGAAGATATAACTTCTGCTGCAACGATTGACGCAAGCGCAACAGCAAAAGCAGATTTCACTGCGCGCAAGAGCGGGGTAATCGCTGGAATCGAAGTTGCCGAAGCGGTATTACGTGAAGTCGGCTTAACTGAGATTAAGTGCGTAAAGAACGATGGCGATCAAGTAAACGCCGGAGATGTATTGCTAACCGTTTTCGGAAATACTCGCGCAATTTTATTGGCAGAACGCACCGCACTTAATTTCTTTAGCCATCTCAGCGGTGTCGCAACGTTGACTAGCGCCTGGGTTAATGAAGTTTCCGGTACTAAATGCCAAGTGCGCGATACCCGCAAAACTACGCCAGGTATGCGAGTTCTTGAAAAATACGCAGTACGTATGGGTGGCGGCACAAACCATCGCATGACGTTAAGCGATGCAGCGTTAATTAAAGATAATCACATCGCGGCAGCTGGTGGCGTTGTAGAAGCCTTCGCCAAAGTGCGCGCTTTATACCCGGATTCAGAGATTGAAATCGAGGTAGATACCCTCGATCAATTACGTGATGTATTACCGCAAAAGCCTGACCTAGTTCTGCTCGACAATATGAGCCCAGCGCAGTGCGCTGATGCAGTTGCGATCGTTAACGGCGCATGCAAACTCGAAGCATCAGGCGGAATTTCTCTAGCGGATGCGCACGCATATGCCGAAAGCGGAGTTGATTACATCGCTATTGGAGCCCTTACCCATTCAGCACCAGTTTTTGATATCGGTCTAGATCTGAGAGCGGAGTAGTTATGTTGTTAACTGTTGATGTCGGAAATACCAACACGGTCCTAGGAATCTTCGATGGCGAAGAACTAGTGCGCTCTTGGCGCGTAAAGACCGACCCACGCACAACTGCCGATGAGTTGTGGTTGCAGTTCAATGCGCTTGTAGCGGATTACGAAGTAACGGGTCTATCAATCTGCTCAACTGTTCCAGCAACTCTGCGCGAACTTCGCACCATGATCGCTTCATACTTCTCAAAGATTCCAACCACAATTGTTGAACCTGGTACCAAGACCGGTGTTCCGTTGTTAGTTGATAATCCAAAAGAGATCGGCGCCGATCGAATTGTTAACACGCTTGCGGCCCATGCACTTTATGGTGGTCCGGCGATTGTCGTAGATTTCGGAACTTCCACCAACCTTGATGTGGTTTCACCGAAAGGTGAATTCCTAGGTGGCGCACTTGCACCCGGAATCGAAATTTCTGTTGATGCACTCGCTGCACGCGCTGCGCAATTACGTAAGTTCGAATTAATTCGCCCGAAGAGCGTTATCGGAAAGAACACCGTTGAAGCTCTGCAATCCGGAACTATCTTTGGATTTGCTGGCCAAGTAGATGGTTTGGTTGATCGCATCACTGCGGAATTAGCAGAGAGTTATGACCAAGCCCCAACAGTTATCGCAACGGGCGGCTTAGCGCCGTTGATTATTGGCGTTGCCGAAACTATCGATGAGCATGAGCCTGATCTCACGCTAATTGGCCTGCGCCTGATCCACGAGCGAAATATCTAATAGGTAGACTCTCGCCATTATGAGCAACGAACCACAATCTCCCGTCGAAGATGATCTGCCAGAACAACTGCGCATTCGTCGCGAAAAGCGCGCTGGCTTAATCGAACGTGGCGTTGAGCCTTACCCAGTATCCGTTGCTCGCACATCTTCACTTGCTGAAATTCGCAAAAAGTATGCTGATCTAGAAACTGATTCTACGACTGGCGATATCCAAAGCCTCACCGGTCGCGTAATTTTCAAGCGTGATACCGGCAAACTCTGCTTTGCAACTCTGCGCGAAGGCGATGGCACAGAACTACAAGCGATGCTTTCACTCGACAAAGTTGGCCAAGAAACTTTAGATTCCTGGAAGAGCGACATCGATCTCGGGGACATTGTTAGCGTTACTGGCGAAATCATTACCTCAAAGCGCGGCGAGCTATCGATCTTGGCTAACTCATATGCGATGGCGGCGAAGTCACTTCGTCCGCTGCCAAATGATCACAAGCCAATGTCTGAAGAAACGCGTGTGCGTATGCGTTATGTAGATCTAATTGTTCGCGAAGAAGCGCGCACTAATGCCCGCTTGCGTCCAGCGGTTATGAAATCACTTCGCGAAACCTTTAGCGCACAAAACTTTATCGAAGTAGAAACTCCAATGTTGCAGGTAATGCATGGTGGTGCTGCGGCTCGCCCCTTCAAATCTTTCTCAAATGCTTACGATATGGATCTCTTCTTACGTATCGCGCCCGAGTTATTCCTGAAGCGCTGTGTAGTAGGTGGAATCGAACGCGTATTTGAAATCAACCGAAATTTCCGCAATGAAGGCGCTGACTCTTCACATTCACCAGAGTTTGCAATGATCGAGAGCTATCAGGCATACGGTGACTGGCGTTCGATTGCAGATTTAACTCGCTCGCTAGTTCAAAATGCGGCGATGGCAATCGCTGGATCGCACGTAGTAACTCACCATGATGGTCGCCAAGCAGATCTCGGCGGACAGTGGAAAGAGATTTCGCTGTATGACGCTATTTCAGAGGGCGTGGGCGAGAAGGTAACAGCGCTAACTCCTATTGAAGATCTAAAGAGAATTGCCACAAAACTTGGCATGAAGATCGATCCAAAGTGGATTACCGGCAAGCTGGCTGAAGAGATATTTGAGCACGTCGCAAAAGATCAATTAATTGAGCCTACCTTTGTCATGGGATTCCCTGTCGATACTTCTCCTCTGGTTCGCGCACACCGCGAAATTCCAGGAGTTGCTGAAAAGTGGGATCTCTACGTAGATGGTTTCGAACTTGCAACCGGATATTCAGAACTCATCGATCCCGTAATTCAACGCGATCGTCTAATTGAACAAGCAACACTTGGCTCTAAGGGCGATCTAGAAGCGATGCAAGTTGATGAAGATTTCTTACGTGCCATGGAATTTGCAATGCCACCAACCGGCGGAATGGGAATGGGCGTCGACCGTTTACTCATGGCGCTAACTGGTTTAGGAATTCGCGAAACAATTCTCTTTCCACTTGTTAAACCAGAGATCGATTAATTAAAGATCGCCCCATGGTAAAGATTCGTCCCGCCCGCACCAGCGATGTAAAAGCGATTCGCCAGTTAGTTGATTCCTACGCGGCACCTGGACAGATGCTTTCTAAAGAGACGGTTACGCTCTATGAGAGCGTTCAAGAATTTACTGTTGCAGAAGTTGATGGAAAAGTTATCGGTTGTGGTGCGCTCCACGTATTGTGGGATGACTTAGCGGAAGTTCGTACAGTTGCAGTTGAAAAGAGGTTTCACAATCAAGGCGTTGGACATTTAATTCTCGAAAAGATAATTGAACGTGCGCGCGAAGTCGGTGTTGAAAGAATTTTCTGTTTAACCTTTCAAACCAAATTCTTTGGTAGCCATGGATTTGTTGAAATTGAAGGAACTCCAGTGGCGCCAGATGTATATAAAGAGCTATTGCGTTCCTACGATGCCGGTGTTGCCGAATTCTTGGATCT
>JAIYCF010000034.1 GCA_027488165.1 Streptomycetaceae bacterium | reverse complement strand
TTGGGACAAGTTAGAGCCGTTTAAATCAGGTCGCGCAGATGATCAGCGCCCAAAGAAATATGTCTTGGATATGTTCCCTTATCCATCAGGTGATCTACATATGGGTCACGCTGAGGCGTATGCACTTGGCGATGTAATTGCGCGTTATTGGATTCAAAAAGGATTTAACGTCATGCACCCAATCGGGTGGGATGCCTTTGGTCTACCTGCTGAAAACGCTGCAATTAAGCGCAATGAAGATCCCCGTATCTGGACTTATGAAAATATTGCAACGCAGAAAGCATCAATGCGTCGCTATGCCTGTTCATTCGACTGGGATCGCGTCTTTAATACTTGCGATCCTGAGTACTACAAATGGAACCAATGGTTATTTATCGAACTTCACAAGCGTGGCCTGGCTTACCGTAAAGATAGCGCCGTTAACTGGTGTCCTGGTTGCCAGACCGTTCTTGCAAACGAGCAAGTAGTAGCCGGCCTCTGCGAACGTTGCGACACCGCAGTAACTAAGAAGAAGTTAAATCAGTGGTACTTCAAGATCACTGATTACGCCGATCGTTTGCTCGATGATATGAAAGAGCTCGAAGGCAAGTGGCCTGACAAAGTATTAACGATGCAGCGCAACTGGATCGGTCGCTCACAGGGCGCCAACGTTAACTTCGTAATTGAAGGGCGAACTGAGCCAGTAACTATCTACACAACTCGTCCTGATACTTTGTATGGCGCTACCTTTATGGTCGTTGCCGTTGATTCTGAACTCGCGGCAGAACTTGCAAGTGGATCAGCTGCAGAAGGTGAATTTAAAACCTATCTTGAATCTGTAAAGGCCGCCTCTGATATTGATCGCCTAGCAACCGATCGCCCAAAGAGCGGTGTCTTCTTACAGCGTTATGCCATCAACCCAGTAAATGGTGAGAAGTTACCGATTTGGGCCTCTGATTATGTCTTAGCTGATTACGGCACTGGTGCAATTATGGCCGTTCCTGCACACGATCAACGCGACTTAGATTTTGCCCGCGCTATGAAACTTCCAGTGCGCGTTGTTGTTCAGAGCGATGAAGAAGATCCATCAATTTCTGGAGTTGCCACAACTGGCGATGGAAAGTTAATTAATTCAGGGTCTCTCAATGGTCTAAATAAAGCAGATGCAATAGCTGCAATTAATAAGCAGTTAGAGGCTGATGGTTTAGGAAAGTCCGCCCGTAATTACCGTCTGCGCGATTGGCTGGTTTCACGTCAGCGTTATTGGGGCACACCAATTCCAATCGTTCACTGCGAAAAGTGTGGCGAAGTTGCCGTTCCTGCAGATCAGCTACCACTTACTCTTCCCGATGCTAAAGGCCTTGATCTAAAGCCAAAGGGTCAATCACCACTTGCGGCAGCAACTGATTGGGTAAATACAACTTGCCCAAAGTGTGGTGGAGCAGCGCTTCGCGATACCGACACTATGGACACTTTCGTAGATTCTTCTTGGTACTTCTTGCGTTATCCATCATCTACCAATCACAACGAACCTTTCTCGCGCGCCGATATCGATACCTGGTTGCCAGTTGATCAATATGTGGGCGGTGTAACCCATGCGATCTTGCACCTTCTTTATTCACGCTTCTTTACCAAAGTCCTACATGACATCGGAATGCTCGGCTTTACCGAACCATTTACCCGCCTGCTAAATCAAGGCATGGTCGTTATGGATGGTTCTGCGATGTCTAAATCTCGCGGCAACTTGGTTCGCCTATCTGATGAACTCGAAAACCATGGCGTAGATGCGATCCGTTTATCGATGGTCTTCTCAGGTCCGCCTGAAGATGATGTCGATTGGGCAGATGTTTCACCATCTGGTTCAGTTAAATTCTTAAGCCGTGCTTGGCGTTTATCTGGCGATGTAACTTCAAAGCCAGGCGTCGATTTCGCAACTGGGGATATCGCACTTCGTAAAGCAACTCATAAAGCGTTGCACGATGCGGCATTTGCTGTTGAATCTTTCCGCTTTAACGTCGCTATCGCGCGCGTCATGGAGTTAGTAAATGCAACGCGTAAAGCGATTGATTCAGGGCCAGGAGCTGCAGATCCTGCTGTACGTGAAGCCGTTGAAGCGATTGCGATCATGCTCTCACTGGTTGCACCATTTACTGCAGAGGAAATGTGGGAGCGCTTAGGCCATAAGCCAGCGATTGCAATTGCCGGATGGCCAGTTGTGGATGAAAAACTACTTGTTGCAGATGCAGTCGAAGCGGTTATTCAGATCAATGGCAAAATCAAAGAGCGCATTGAAGTTCCACCAACTATTACCGATGCTGAGATCGAAGCCTTAGCGCTAGCCCACCCAACTATTGCTGCTGAGCTAAACGGTGCAACGCCAAAGAAGGTAATTGCGCGCGCGCCAAAGATCGTCAATATCGTTATTTAGATCGTTATTTAGTTCGTTATTTAGCCACAGCCTGCCTACTTTCCTAAAGAATTAAAGATTTAGCCCAGCACAATCTGGGCTATGAATTCCATATTTGAAAATCTCCGCTCTTGGTGGAGCCATATCTCCTTCACCTCACCCCAGAAACGCTCACTCTTAGCGCTCTCTGCAATTGTTGTCGCGACATCGGCCTTCTTTGTTGTGCGCGGCACGTCACAAGAAATAGAAGTTGTTGCCCCTGAATTAACAATGACAGAAAGCGTTGCGCAAGTAACTGTCGATGTCGCAGGCGCTGTGGTAAATCCCGGGGTGTATTCACTGCCCATTAATTCGCGGGTAATTGATGCGATCAAAGCTGCCGGCGATACCGTCAAGGGCGCAGATGTTTC
>JAIYCF010000048.1 GCA_027488165.1 Streptomycetaceae bacterium | reverse complement strand
GCTTGAATCATCAGCGCTTCCAACCAAGCTCTCTGATTGTCGCTCAGAAGATGTAACCCGTACCGAACTTCTTATCGTTGAAGGTGACTCCGCACTTGGAACAACCAAGGCGGCGCGTAACTCAGAATTCCAAGCGATTCTGCCTATTCGCGGCAAGATCCTTAACGTGCAAAAAGCTTCACTTTCACAGATGCTTGATAACTCAGAATGCGCATCAATCATTCAAGTAATTGGCGCTGGTTCTGGAAAGTCATTTGAACTTAGCGATGCGCGCTACGGTCGCATCATCTTGATGTCTGATGCAGACGTCGACGGTGCACATATCCGTTGCTTGCTCCTTACCCTTCTCTATCGCTACATGAAGCCGATGATTGATGATGGCCGCGTCTTTGCTGCGATCCCACCACTTCACCGCATCGAAATGATGGGTAGCGGCGGTAAAAAGGGCGAGTACATCTACACATACTCTGATGAAGAGATGAAGAAAGTCACCGCAGATTTGAAGAAGGCCGGCAAGAAGTGGAAAGAACCAATTCAGCGCTACAAAGGACTCGGCGAAATGGATGCTGATCAGCTCCGTGAGACCACTATGGACCCAGATGCACGTACCCTGCGCCGTATAACAATCTCAGATGCAGCTGCGGCTGAGTCAATGTTTGAGCTTCTCATGGGTAACGATGTAGCCCCACGTAAGGAATTTATCTCAACTGCAGAAATCGATCGCGATCGGATCGACGCTTAACTTATTCGTTTTAGTCAGTTTTAATCAATTGCGACTAGGTCGAAGTACTCATCTTTCCAAATATCTTCATCGCCATCAGGTAACAAAATCACGCGCTCTGGCTTAAGCGCCTGCACGGCGCCTTCATCGTGAGAAACCATCACAACGGCGCCTTGGTACTCAGTTAGCGCGCCCAAGATTTCTTCGCGTGAAGCGGGATCTAAGTTGTTCGTTGGCTCATCGAGCAGAAGAACGTTTGCCGCAGATACAACAAGTGTTGCAAGAGCTAAACGGGTTCTTTCACCACCAGATAGCACTTTCACCGGCTTATGAACATCATCGCCGACGAATAAGAATGAGCCTAGAACGTTACGGGCTTCTGGTTCGCGTAGGTCATCTTTGGAAGACATCATGTTTTCAAGGATGGTGCGTTCGAAGTCGAGCATTTCATGTTCCTGGGCGTAATAACCAAGTTTCAAGCCGTGGCCATGTTCAACGTGGCCGGTATCGGATTCAAGTTGGTTAGCCAGAATCTTCAGAAGTGTTGTCTTGCCGGCGCCGTTAAGTCCCAAGATAACAACGCGAGATCCTTTATCGATAACGCAGGATACGTCGGTAAAGATTTCAAGAGAACCGTAGTTCTTGGAAAGTTCTTCGCCAGATAGGGGAGTCTTTCCGCAAGGAGATGGCGTTGGGAAGCGCAGCTTTGCGACCTTATCTTTAACGCGGACATCTTCAAGGGAAGATCTAAGTTTTTCGGCGCGACGTAACATGCCTTGAGCTGCAGTTGCTTTAGAAGCTTTAGCGCGCATCTTCTCGCCCTGCTTCTGCAAAATCTCAGCCTTCTTTTCGGCGTTGGCACGTTCTTTCTTGCGGCGATGTTCATCTTGTTCGCGCTGCAATAGGTATTGCTTCCAGCCGAGGTTGTAAACATCGATCACGTTACGGTTACCATCGATATAGAAGACCTTATTTACAACTTGTTCGATCAAGTTCACATCGTGAGAGATGATGACTAGGCCACCTGAGTAAGTGCTTAGGTAGTTACGTAGCCAGATGATTGAGTCGGCATCTAAGTGGTTTGTAGGCTCATCAAGGAGCAAAGTTTCGGCGCCCGAGAACAAGATGCGGGCAAGTTCGATACGTCGGCGCTGACCACCAGAAAGTGTGTCTAGTTGATTGCCAAATACTGCTTCGGATACGCCGAGTGAAGTTGCGATTGCTTCTGCTTCAGAAGTAGCGGCATAACCACCGGCTGCTTGGAACTCTGCATCAACGCGAGAATAACGTTCCATCGCTTTTTCTAGAGCGGCACCTTCAGTTGTGGCCATCTCTTCTTCTACTTGGGTCATACGCGCTGCGATCTGATCTAAATCGCGCGCCGATAAAATTCTTTCGATAACGGTGCCTTGATCTTCTCCGGTGCGGGGATCTTGTGGCAGATATCCGATCTTGCCAGTGCGTTGTACTGCACCCCCTGCAGGAAGTGTTTCTCCAGCTAATACTTTGGCGAGCGTGGATTTACCGGCGCCATTGCGGCCAACGAATCCGATGCGATCTCCGTGATTGATGCGAACATTAACTCCTGAGACCAGAAGTCGCGCGCCTGCGCGTAGTTCAAGAGCACTTGTAGAGATCATTTGACGAAGTCTCCCACAAGGCAGAAGTTAAACGAAATTAAGCAGCGCCGATTCGTGTGCGACGAGGGGTAGCGAATGATTTTCCGACTGCAGTTAGCTCTGTTGCAACCTGTGCCTTGATATTTTCTTCAGATTTTAGAAGAGCGGCGAGGGCTGCGATAGTTGTTTTGAGTTCTTTCTGTTCAGTCTCAAGTTCGAGTTTGCTCATCTTGGTCAAACGACGAAGTGGCATATCGAGGATATAAGTTGCTTGCTCATCATTTAACTTGAAGTCTTTGATCAACTTATCTTTAGCAGCTGCTGCATCATCGCTACCGCGAATAATCTTGATTACCTTATCGATATCGATAATCGCCTTTAGCAGACCATCGACCATAGATAGGCGACCTTCCGCCTTGGCTTTGCGATATTCAGAGCGACGGCGCACAACTTCGATACGGTGATCGATGAAGACCTGAAGCAATTCTTTAAGTCCAAGAGTTTGGGGGCGGCCCTTAACCAAGGCGACTGCGTTAATAGCAAAGGCATCTTCCATTGGAGTTAGCTTATAGAGCTGTTCGAGGACTGCTTCTGGTTCAAAGCCATTCTTTAGCTCGATAACTACATTGGTTCCGGTCTGGCCATCAGTTAGATCGATGATGTCCGAGATACCTTGAATCTTCTTCGCCTTAGCAAGATCTGCAATACGCTCAACAACTTTTTCGGGACCGATATTAAATGGCAACTCTTTAATGGTGATACCCATCTTGCGAGAAGTAACTTTGCTGATCTCAACAGTTGCACGTACCTTGAAAGAACCTTTACCGGTTGCATACGCCTCGCGTACGCCTTCAGCGCCAACAAGCTCTCCACCAGTTGGAAAGTCTGGACCTGGGATATGTTTCATCAGCTGATTAAGCGTTGCCTTTGGGTTATCAATTAAGAACTTGGTAGCAGCGATTACTTCGCCCAAGTTATGTGGGGCCATATTTGTTGCCATACCAACTGCGATACCTGAACCGCCATTTACGAGCAGGTTTGGATAAGCGGCAGGAAGTACAAGTGGCTCAAGCAATTGGCCGTCATAGTTTGGACCGAAATCAACAGTGTCTTCATCTGCTTCAGCAACCATCGCCATTGCAGCGTTGGCAAGACGTGCTTCGGTATAACGCATCGCTGCTGGGCCAGAATCGAGCGAACCAAAGTTTCCATGGCCATCAATTAGCGGAACCTGCATTGAGAATGATTGCGCCATACGAACAAGTGCGTCATAAATTGCAGAGTCACCGTGTGGGTGCAACTTACCCATTACTTCACCAACAACACGTGCGCTCTTTACGTGGCCGCGCTCTGGACGAAGTCCCATATCGGCCATCTGGTGCAAGATGCGGCGGTGAACTGGCTTTAAACCATCGCGCGCATCAGGAAGGGCGCGTGAATAAATAACGGAGTATGCATATTCAAGAAATGATTCAGACATTTCAGATGAAACATCGATATCAACGATCTTGCCGGGATATTCACCGGGCTTTGGACCAACGGGCTTTTTTGCCTTGGTCGATGTTGCGGCTTTCTTTGCTGTTGCCATGCGCGCATTCTGCCAAGATAAGTGGCTAAATCGCGGTACCTACACGCGGTCTGCCACCGACGATTGCAACACAACCTGCAGCCAACTCACCACCTGCTTGTAAAGCAGCGGTTAAATCGCGGTTCTTGGAATATGAGGCGATAAATCCTGCGGCGAAACTATCTCCAGCCCCTGTG
>JAIYCF010000119.1 GCA_027488165.1 Streptomycetaceae bacterium | reverse complement strand
GTTGGCGCGCTTGGATACTTCTTTAGAAGATTTGGAATTCCAACTACTCCATTGATTATCGGACTCATTATGGGTCCACTTGCCGAGACTAAATTTAAACTCGCCTTACAGATAAGTAACGGTGATTATTCAGTTCTCTATGCCGGCGTACTAACTAAGGTTATTTACTTCATTTTGTTCATGGTGATCATTGGTCCGTTTGTTTGGAACTTTAAGAAGAATCTTGCTATAAAAAAGTAAATGGCGCCTGAAAAGCTCTTGCCGTGGGCTCGCCCGCTTTTACTAAGTTCTACATTAACGCAAGCAACTATTTACGTTCTTCGCCCGATGATTACTTATCGGGCTATCGAGCTTGATGCCACCACCTATGAAATCGGAGTTGTTGCCGCACTTTATGCGCTCTTTCCAGTGCTTTTGGCGCTGCAGTTTGGTCGGCTGGTCGGAAAGATCGGTGAAGGTAAGTTCATAATCGCTGGCACCGCATCGATGGCACTCACTTCCGTAGCCCTGATCTTTGCTAACTCGGTCTTTACTCTGGCAATTGCAACCGCCTTCGCAGGAGTTTCACATTTGGCGTGCATGGTGGGCGGCCAATCAATGGTTGCTCTTCGCGCACCGCGCGAAAATTACGATAAATATTTTGGTTATTACACATTTAGCGCATCCCTTGGCCACTTACTTGGACCACTTGTTGCAGCGCTCGTCGCAGGTTCTGATGGAACGCTTCCCAAATCAACTTCAAGTGCTTTTCTTTTAGGTTTCGTTCTTTGTGTGATTGCGTTGATTCCGGTTATCAGATGGCGTAAAGAGAAGCCAAGCGTGGAAGCTAAAAGTGATGAAGGCACTTACACCGCAGCGCTAGCGCTTTTGAAGAAGCCAGGGATATTGGCTGCAATCTATGTTTCACTTGCAATCTCATCTGTTGCTGATGTACTTGTTGTTTTCTTGCCGCTATTTGGCACAGAAAATAATTTCTCTCCCTACGCCATCGGAATTATTCTGGCCATTCGCGCTGGCACCACGATGATCTCTCGTTTCTTCCTTGGCAGGTTGAGCGCACGCTTTTCGACTTATCAATTGTTAATGGTTAGTACAACGGTTTCTGTTTTGGCCTGCGCAGGTATGGCATTTGCCGATACTCCGCTGGCACTTGGTGCAATCGTTTTCGTCGCAGGATTTTCACTCGGAATTGGTCAGCCGTTAACTATGTCTTTGGTTTCGCAAAAGACGGCGGCTAATGAACGAGCCCTAGCGGTATCGGCTCGCTTAATGGGTAATCGATTTGGACAATTTCTAGTGCCGGCCGCCGCCGGAGCCCTCGCTGCATCTGCCGGAGCCAGCGGAGTATTTATCGGACTTTCCGTATTACTGGCGACCTCGCTCTTTGGTGCGGCAAGCAGGTAACCTTCCTCTCATGGAGTGCGCATGAGCCAACAGAACCAAGTTGAGTTCACCCTCTGGTTACGTGAAAACCAGAAGGCTTTTCTGCGCGCCGCAAAGGTAATTTGTTTTGATACGCAAAATGCCGAAGACGTTCTGCAAGAAGCGCTGGCTGATGTTTACAAACGTTGGAACAAGATCCGTAGCCACGAAAACCCTGAGGCTTATTTAATGCGCGTAATGGTGAGTAAGCATGCCGATATGCGCCGTAAATGGTTGCGCCGTCAGCAAGAGAAAGAAACATCTTGGGATCTGGCGGAAAACATTCGCGACTTAGTCGATCAAACTGATGATGTAACGCAACGTTTGCTTGTCCAGGCTGCGCTAAAAACTCTGAGCGCAGCACAGCGTGCGGTTCTTGTTTTGATCTACGAACACGGAATGGTTTTGCGAGAGGTCGCTGATGTTTTGCAGATTCCGATGGGAACAGCTGCCTCGCACTTAGCGCGCGGCAAAGCAGCAGTAGCGGCTTATGTCGAGTTGGTACCAGAGTTAGAGAAGTCGGCAAATAAAGAGCTCACCGGAAGCTCTCAGAGATCAAATGAAATCGAAACGGTAATCGCGGAAGTGGTGGAAAACAATGAGTGATGTAGATCCACTAATCAAACGCGAAATGCAATGGATGGCACTTGGCGTCCTCGAAAATCGTGATCTAGCTCCAGTAATTATTGCCAAAGTGCGCCGCCAAAGAATTCGTCGTGCGCTGATTTCTGTCCTAGGCGTCATTGCAGTTGGTGCAACCAGTATTGGTATTTATGAAGTGATTCAAAGACCAGCACCAATTGTTGTGGCTACAGATAATGGAGTTAACGGTACAAATGCAGGAAGCCAGCCTGAAATAGTTGGTCTGCAATCTGATTATCCGGTTACTTGGGAGCAAAGCGTTGGTGACCTAGTAGCGATTAGCGGTGCCGGCGGAATCGGCGACACTCTCGGTGGATTAACAGCAACGGGCTTAAAGATTTCATGGGAACGATGTGGCAGGGGAGCATGTCCGATTACTTGGGTTCTTAGCTTGGAAAATAACACTCAGGATTTGATTTCAACTGCTCCGTCTTTGGGTATCTTCACCAACCACACTCCGATAGTCAGCGACTCACGGCCAACAACCGTTCTGCCTGGAGGTACTGCGCTCTTGGTCTATACCTTCCCTGAGTTTAAGGATTCCTTAGAGACTTCACCGCGTGAGACGTGGCAGTGGAACTGGTATCTGGCTCAACTCCGTTAGGAGTCTGAGCGTTGTAAGTGGCTCAACTCCGCTAGGCAAC
>JAIYCF010000055.1 GCA_027488165.1 Streptomycetaceae bacterium | reverse complement strand
CAATCATTTGCACTCTCTGGCTGGGTATTTTTTGCAACCGCCTTTACGGGAGCCTGGATCGGAATAAAGCTAAAGCTCCATAAGCTTTAAAGGGCCCTAACTAGGGTAAGTAGAGAGTTACCGCTAGATTCTTACCGTGGATTTCAAATTAATCGCTGCGGCACTTGGAATTCTCTTTGTCTTTATATACGCATTTGGCTCTGGAATTTGGGTTTCATCCTCACCTGGTTGGTATGCATCTCTAAACCGCCCTTCTTGGCAACCACCGAGTGCCATTTTCGGTCTTATCTGGCCATATAACTTCGCAGTTCTTGGAATCGCCGCATATCAAGTATCCAGATCATTAACTAAATTGGAAAATGTCACTTGGTTGGTTTTCTTTGGTTTAAGCGTGATCACCGCTTTAATCTGGGCTTATCAATTCTACGTTCCACATAATTTTCTATATGCCTCAACAGCATTGACTTTGACCGCAGTTCTGACAATCCCAGTACTTGTCCTGACCTTCAGAGCGTCTTTAACAATGGGATTATTGCTTGTGCCATATCAAATCTGGGTAGCAATTGCGGCCAGCCTAGCTTGGGGATACTTAGCTAAAAATTAACTTTGCGTCGGCATTGTTTAGACAGCAATTACTTCCAAGACCCAAGGATTGACGCCATCACTCGGCGTTAGCGCACACGGATATTTTTCTGAAACGATCGCATAGAGATCTTCTGGGGTCTTAGGCACAGACCTTGATTGCAAGAGAGCCCTCGCAATTTCACCGCGCGTCTTCTTAGACATATGAGTAACAACTTTGCGCTCGCCGTCGACCACGGTTGATACTGCAATCTCAACAGTCTTATCTACGGGGGAGTGCCAAACTGTTTTATAAGTCGATGAACGGCAGTCCACGATTAGCGGGGTCTTGACTATGTCCAGAACTGTGGCCACGAGATCACGCATAGCGTTGTTATCGATCTTGGCTTTGTAGCTCTCAATCAATTGATCTGGGCGTACTGCACCATATTTGGCGGAGATGATCACGATCGCGCTCGCCGCTCGCTTGCGGGCTGCCGGGCTTAGCGTGGCCCATCCCAGCGCCTGGTAGAGCACGCCTGAATAGACGTTGATCGCGGGCGTTGGTTTAGCGGTCTCTGCCTTCTTCTCGGAAGGCGGCAGCAGGATCAACACCTGGGCATCCTGCCCTTCTTACGCCTAACTAGAACGCGACACGCCTAAAGGCGCTGTCAGTAGCGCCTGCTACCTTTCGAACAGATGTTCGGATAAAGTTATCCCTGCACAACCAGAGCGGTTCCACAGTTACCGCCCACAGGCTCTCTATAAGCCTCGTAGGCCGTCAGTGAAGTTCCGTACCTTCTGGGCCGAATACCAACGAATATGCGCAACGCATAGACGTTCTTAATCTAAAGGAGCAAAACGTGGCTGCTGATAAAGCAAATAAAGCCGAAGAGAAGAACACCTCCGATCGCCAAAAGGCGCTCGACACCGCACTAGCCCAGATTGAACGTCAGTTTGGTAAGGGCTCAGTTATGAAAATGTCTGATCGTCAAAATGCGATCATCGAAGTTATTCCAACCGGTTCAATCGCGCTAGATATCGCACTCGGTATCGGCGGACTACCACGCGGACGTATCGTAGAAATCTACGGACCAGAATCTTCAGGTAAGACAACACTTACATTGCATGCAATTGCAAATGCTCAAAAGGCCGGCGGTATCTGCGCATTTATCGATGCCGAACACGCATTCGATGCCGAATACGCAAAGAAGCTCGGCGTTGATATTGATGCACTTCTTGTTTCACAACCAGACACTGGCGAACAAGCGCTTGAAATCATGGATATGTTGATCCGTTCCGGTGCACTTGATCTCGTCGTCGTCGACTCAGTTGCCGCTCTTGTTCCTCGCGCTGAAATCGAAGGCGAAATGGGCGATTCACATATGGGCTTGCAAGCACGCCTTATGTCACAAGCGCTTCGTAAAGTCACCGGTGCACTTCACCAATCAAAGACAACCGCGATCTTTATCAACCAGCTCCGCGAAAAGATCGGCGTCTTCTTCGGTTCACCAGAGACAACAACTGGCGGTAAAGCGCTTAAGTTCTATGCATCTGTTCGCCTCGACATCCGTCGTATCGAAACTCTTAAGGATGGCACCGAATCCGTCGGTAACCGCACCCGCGTTAAGGTCGTCAAGAACAAGATGGCTCCACCATTTAAGCAAGCCGAATTCGACATCATCTACGGCACAGGTATCTCACGCGAAGGTTCACTCATCGACCTCGGCGTTGAAATCGGCGTAGTTAAGAAGTCCGGCGCTTGGTACACATACGAAGCAGATCAGTTGGGTCAAGGTAAGGAAAACTCACGAGCATTCCTTCTCGATAACCCAGATCTAGCAAATGAGATCGAGACCAAGATTCGCGCACACTTTGTGCCTATCGAGGTTGATGCCGAACTCGTTGCTGCGATAGATGAAGCTGCAGCAGAGGTTGATTTCTAATTAGCCTTGATTTTGTAAAGGTTGCAAGAGGCGAAGGCTCCGACCCTTACGAAGTAGCACACACCATTGCGCTAAATGCTCTGGTTACCCGTGCGAAAAGTAAGGGCGAGCTTCTCGTTCACCTTAAGACCCGGGGCGTAGAAGATGATGTAGCGCAAGCGATTATCTTCCGGTTGCAAGAAGCCGGCCTCGTTAACGATGAAGAGTTTGCAAAAGCATGGGCGCAATCTCGTCATAACCATAAGAAGATCTCAAAGCGAATCATCGCGGGAGAGCTGCGTCAGAAAGGCGTGATGCAGAGCGCCATTGATGAAGCACTTGATGAGATCGATGACGATTCTGAATACCGCAGCGCCTTTGATCTTGCCTTTAAAAAATACAACACCATGTCACGTCTAGAGCCCGAAGTTCAGGTGCGCAGAATTCAGTCCCTGTTGCAACGAAAAGGGTTTGGCTTCGGAACCATCTCTCAGGTTTTGAAAGAGTTGGACCTACTAAACAATTAGTTCTTGGCGAGATGCTCTGTAAGTCGCGCAGCGGTAGCAACAACGGCTGCGGCGTGAACCCGGCCTGGTTGGCGGCCTAAGCGCTCGATAGGGCCAGAGATCGAAACTGCTGCAATAACTTTTCCATTAGGGCCCTTAACTGGAGCGCTAACTGATGCAACGCCAGCTTCGCGCTCTCCAACAGATTGCGCCCAACCGCGGCGACGATCGGCAGATAAATGTGCAGCGGTAAAGCGAGCGTTCTTAAGGCCGCGATGTATCTTTTCGGAATCTTCCCAAGCCAATAAAATTTGTGCAGCAGAGCCGGCTTGCATAGTTAAAGATGCGCCAACCGGAACAGAATCACGGAGACCTGATAAACGTTCTGCAACAGCCACACAAATACGAATGTCTCCTTGGCGGCGATATAACTGTGCAGATTCACCGGTTGCATCGCGCAGCGCAGCAAGTGCTGGGGCAGCGGCGGCAAGTAAACGATCTTCACCGGCAGCAGCTGCGAGTTCAGAGGAGCGAGGACCTAGAACAAAGCGACCCTGCAGATCTCGCGTAACTAGGCGATGGTGTTCTAGGGCAACGGCTAAACGATGGGCGGTGGGGCGAGCGATGCCGGTTGCGGCAACTAACTCTGCCAGCGAATGAGGGCCTGATTCGAGCGTACCGAGGATGGTTACCGCTTTATCTAGAACTCCAACTCCGCTATTCTTCTTCTCCACACAGTGAGATTAGCATCCCATCTAATGAGATGCAAGATTTAAGGGAAGAAGAGCATGGGTAAAACTCTGGCAGAGAAGATTTGGGAAGACCACGTCGTACGTTCGGCAGATGGTGAACCTGATCTTCTTTACATCGATCTGCAACTAGTTCACGAAGTAACAAGCGCGCAAGCATTTGATGGCCTGCGTCTTGCTGGTCGCAAAGTGCGCCGCCCTGATCTAACTATTGCTACCGAAGATCACAACACCCCAACGCTCGATATTTTGAAGCCGATCGCAGATCCAGTGTCAAAGCTGCAGATCGATACCTTGCGCAATAACGCAAAGGAATTTGGAATTCGTATCCACTCACTTGGCGATGCCGATCAAGGCGTCGTACACGTAGTTGGACCACAACTCGGAATTACACAACCTGGTATGACTATTGTTTGCGGTGACTCACATACCTCAACACATGGCGCATTTGGAGCGATCGCATTCGGTATTGGTACATCTGAAGTTGAGCATGTGCTTGCAACTCAGACTCTGCCATCAAGCCGTCCAAAGACCATGGCGATCAATGTTGAAGGAAGCCTAAAGCCGGGAGTTACTGCGAAAGACATTATCCTGGCGATCATTGCCCAGATCGGAACCGGTGGGGGACAGGGTTACATCATCGAATACCGCGGCTCTGCAATTCGCGAACTTTCTATGGAAGGCCGCATGACCGTTTGCAACATGTCTATCGAAGCCGGCGCCCGCGCTGGATTGATTGCACCTGACCAAAAGACATTCGATTACATCAAGGGCAAGCCACATGCACCAGAAGATTTCGAAGCTGCGCAAAAATATTGGGAGACGCTATTTACAGATAGCGATGCAAAGTTTGATGTCGAGATCACGCTCGATGGCAATACGCTCGAACCATTTGTAACTTGGGGAACCAACCCAGGACAGGGCTTGCCGCTAAATGCATCAGTGCCAAATCCTGCAGAGATTAAAGACTCGGAAGAACGTGGCGCAGCTGAACGCGCTCTCGAATACATGGGTCTAACTGCTGGAACACCACTTAAAAACATAGCGATTGACACTGTTTTCTTGGGCTCTTGCACCAACGGACGCATCGAAGATCTTCGCGCTGCCGCAGCAGTAATTGAGGGCAAGAAGATTGCTCCAAAAGTTCGCATGCTAGTTGTGCCTGGATCAGAACGCGTGCGTCAGCAAGCGATGAAAGAAGGCTTGGATAAAGTCTTCCTTGATTTCGGCGCCGAATGGCGTAACGCAGGTTGTTCAATGTGTTTGGGAATGAACCCAGATCAACTCGCAGTTGGCGAACGATCTGCCTCAACTTCAAACCGTAACTTTGAAGGTCGCCAAGGTAAAGGTGGACGTACCCACTTGGTCAGCCCACTAGTTGCAGCAGCTACCGCAATTCGCGGCACGCTTTCCTCACCGGCAGATTTGTAAGAAAGGGATCGGTAAAGATCATGGCAATGGAAAAATTTATTAAGCACACCGGAACTGCGATCCCACTTCGCCGCAGCAATGTTGATACAGATCAGATTATTCCTGCCGTTTATCTAAAGCGCGTTACTCGTAGCGGGTTTGAAGATGGCTTATTCGCTGCTTGGCGTAACGATCCAGATTTTGTATTAAACCAACCGCAGTACAAGAGCGGAACTATTTTGGTTGCCGGTCCTGAGTTCGGCACCGGTTCATCCCGCGAGCATGCGGTCTGGGCGCTACAGAACTACGGCTTTAAGGTAGTCATCTCAAGCCGCTTCGCCGATATCTTCCGTGGTAACTCACTCAAGGGTGGGCTACTAACTGTGATCCTTCCTCAGGAAGCCGTTGAAGCGATCTGGACAACTATTGAAAACGACCCAGCGACTTCAATCACTGTGGATCTTGAAACACGAACAGTTTCATATGGATCAACCACGATTGCCTTCGATCTCGATGATTACACCCGCTGGCGTTTGATGGAAGGCCTCGATGACATTGGGTTGACGCTAAAGCACACTGATGCGATCGATTCATTCGAAGCAAAACGTCCTGCTTACAAGCCAAAAACACTGCCAATTCGCATTTAACAACCGAACGAAATTCTTTTTCACGTTTTTTTAAGCGCGAAAATCAGCGTAAAACGCTCA
Organism: Streptomycetaceae bacterium; assembly: GCA_027488165.1. GTDB lineage: Bacteria > Actinomycetota > Actinomycetes > Nanopelagicales > Nanopelagicaceae > Planktophila. Next base: position 1,609 of record JAIYCF010000055.1, on the reverse strand, counting down.
CTTCGTAGATGGGGTGAGCGTTTTCTGTTCAACCCTCAACTTGTAAATGAGAGTTTTTTACGCGTAAAAAGTGCATTTTTTTGAGAATATTAAATTGCGACACGCCCACGTTAATATCGCTATCACCCTGTTAAAAGGTTTAAGTTTTAGCCACAAGTTAAGCGAACGCTTAATTTACGCTTAAATCTAAGGGGATTTAGATGAATAAGGCCCAGTTCATTGCCGCGTTGGCCCCACACTTCAACGACAGCAAGAAGGAAGCAGCACACGCTGTAGAAATCGTTTTCGACACAATTACACGCACCATGTCAAAGGGTGAAGATGTAATGATCAACGATTTCGGTAAGTTCAAGAAGGTTGATCGCAAAGCACGTATGGGACGTAACCCATTCACAGGCGAAACAATCAAGATCAAGGCTTCAAAGAAGGCTCGCTTCTTGCCTGCAAAGGGCTTGAAGGATGTCATCTCAGGTGAGCGCAAGCTAGGTCCTGCTCCAAAGCCAGAACCAAAGCCAGTTGCAAAGCCAGTAGCTAAGAAGGCTGCTCCAAAGAAGGCGGCTAAGAAGAAGCCAGCGGCGAAGAAGGCTGCACCAAAGAAGGTTGCTAAGCGCAAGCCAGCAGCTAAGAAGAAGGTAGTAAAGAAGGCTGCTAAGAAGCGTTAATTTTCGCTTCTTAACTAATCTTCAAAAAAACTTCATAAAACTGGGGTCAGCGTTTGCTGGCCCCAGTTTTTCTTTGCCCACTAAGATTTAGATATGGCCAAGATGCGTGTTTCATACGCGCCACCTACCGGTAATCCTCTCGGTACGAATATCACATTTAAGATTTGCTCTTCTTTATTGATCCCAGTTATTAACTTAATCACCAAGCGCACATGGATCGGCGCTGAGAATATTCCAAAAACTGGCGCAGTGATAGTTGCAAACAACCATCTCTCATATTTTGATGTTTTGAATTTTGCTCACTTTCTCTATAAGAATGGTCGAGCCCCGCGATTCTTAGGCAAAGTTGGCGTATTTAAAGTTCCAATCATCGGTCGCATCTTGTTAGCTGCTGGACAAGTGCCAGTCGAACGCGAAACACCAAACGCTGGAAAGGCAGTCGATCATGCCAAGCGCCTGCTTGAGTCAGGGCATTGTTTAGGTGTCTATCCCGAAGGAACGCTCTCGCGCGATGCTGATCATTGGCCGATGGTTGCAAAAACTGGTTTAGCTCGTCTTGCTATAAGTACTCGCACTCCGGTTATTCCAGTTGCGCAATGGGGCGCACAGGTATTGATGCCGACATATTCGAAGAAAATTAAATTATTTCCAAGAACTCAAATCATCTTAAAAGCAGGAAAACCGGTTGATCTATCCCAGTGGTTTGGCAGAGAAGATGATCAGCAAGCTCTGATCGAAGCCACCGCAAAGGTTATGCGGGAAATTACAACTTTGTTAGAGGAAATTCGTGGGGAGAAGCGACCTGAAGTAATCTTTGATCCGCACACATCTGATCTGCCGCGAACCGGCAATTTCAAGAAGAAACGTTAAGGGGCGCTGATTTACTTCATGAGAAAAGTAACGGTATTTGGAGCAGGCGCATGGGGCTCAACTTTGGCCCAGGTTCT
>JAIYCF010000045.1 GCA_027488165.1 Streptomycetaceae bacterium | reverse complement strand
TGGAAACGCGATCCGGTCCAACAGCCAGCGCGTTGGCCTTTAGGAAGTTCTCCGCAAAGTCGGGTTCTCTGAAAAACATCGCGATATTCGATTTTGAGCAAGGCGGAAATGCTTTGTAGTACAGCGATGCCCTTATCTGGTTGGCGATCTAACTTTGTGCGATCTACCGTTATCGCTACACCGACTCGGTTAAGTGCGAGTGGTACTCCCGAGGAATCCACAATCAAGCCACGGGTTGCTGGAGTAACAACGTCACGGCTTTGAATTGAAAGTGCGGCATCGCGGTATTTCGGGCCTGCGGCAACTTGGAGATAAAACAAGCGACCCATTAGCCCAAAGAGGAGAGAAAAGATAAAGATTTGAACAACTAAAAGGCTAAGTCGCGCGCGTTGATTCATATCCGACTCTTAACATCGAAAAGCGTTTCATGAATTCTTGTGACAACTGGTAGCAGTAACGGAGCAATTGCAGCCGACCAGAAAGCAGATGAAAAGAGCGAGACCAGAACTGACCAAGTGCTTCCAATATCGCTTCCAAGTAACAGTCCGAGAATTAAGTAAATTACACGGATTACGACAACTGCGGCAGCGACTGTAAAGATCAATGAAATGGGGTTGCCGCGAAAGTTATCGTCACCGTAACCAAGATACGAGACAGTAAATCCTGCGAGGATCATGATCAGCGTCCATTGCCCCATTGGTCCAGAAGCGCTTTGCGATAGATCCATCAAAAGTCCCGCACCAAAACCAGTTAGCGCACCCATTTCTGGTGTACCAAGTGCGGACCAGAGAAGTGCAAATATCAAGAAGAGCGAGAATCCCCCTCCAAATAATTTAAATTGGGTTACAACGCTCTCTTGCAGAATAAAGATAAATGTAAATATGGGTAGTGAGATGAAGAATCTGCGGGCAAACATTTATGGGGCTGGCGATTCTGATGGTTGAGCGTAGATAGTCACTGTTGGAACTGGCGTTGGAACTGGCGCTCTTGGTACGAGAGCATCGCGGGGATCAACCTTTGGCGCAGAGATAACAACTGCAACGGTACTAAGGGCTGAGAAGTTTACGTAAAGCTTTACATCAGCGGTTTGAGTTACAGCACCTGCTGCGTTATCAACCGCAGTTACCTGTCCGATAGGAACACCAGGAACAAATGGTCTGTTATTGACGCTGCCGCGAGCCAGAATTACATCGCCGACTTTGAGAGTTGTTTGATTATCTAAAAGCTGAAGAACTGCCTTGGAAGTACCTTGTCCGCTTAATATTCCAATTTGTTGGCTGCCAGCAACTCTTGCTCCGACTTTAAATGCAGGGTCTGTTGTCAACTGCACAAGCGCGCTATTTGGGTAAGAGATCTTTACTACGCCAACTAAACCAAGCCCAGAGATAACCGTCATATTTTGGCGAACGCCGTTATTGGTTCCAGCATCGATGGTGATTGTCTGGGTAAAGGATGAAGTTGATCCAAGTGAAATTACTTTGGCGTTTACAACTTTATACTTGGCGGTACCTGCTAGATCAAGAACTGATTTCAATTGCGCCAGTTCTGCATCGGCGTTTTTGCGATCAATTAGCTCTTTCTGCAATTTTTCATTAGCTGCCTTTAAACGTTCAATTTCTCCACGAGTGCGGCCTAGTTGGGTTACATCAGAAAAGAAATTTCCAACTGGACGAAAGATGGTTGCGGCAACAGATTGAAATGGTGATAGCGCCGATTGCGAACCATTGCGTAGCCCAGTGATCACTTGTACGCCACGTAGATCTAAAGTAATTAGAAATAACGCAGTAACAATGAGTGAAATGAGAAGGAGACGACCGCGGTTGTCGCCGCCGCTACGCATCTTTAAAACCTATCGACGAGGCTCGGAGATCAAAACCTTTTCAAGGGCTTCGAACTCTTCAATGCACTTTCCGGAACCTTCAACAACTGCATCCAATGGACGGTCAGCGATATGAATTGGCATTCCGGTCTCTTTGCGAAGACGCTCATCTAGACCCTTAAGAAGAGCTCCTCCACCAGTAAGAACGATTCCGCGATCCATAAGATCTGAAGAAAGTTCTGGTGGACATTTATCGAGCGTGCTCTTTACTGCGTTGATGATTGCGTTTACAGGCTCTTCAAGCGCCTTACGAATTTCAGCAGCAGATACGACGATTGTCTTTGGAAGACCGGTTGCAAGATCGCGACCGCGGATTTCTGCATCGTTTTCACCTTGTAGTGGGTATGCAGAACCGATCGCCATCTTGATTTCTTCAGCAGTACGTTCGCCGAGAAGAAGCGAGAATTCGCGCTTTACCCAGTTAATAATCGATTGATCTAGCTCATCTCCACCAACGCGGATTGAAAGCGATGTAACGATTCCACCGAGCGAGATGACTGCAACTTCGGTTGTGCCGCCACCAATATCTACAACCATATTTCCGGTTGGTTCGTGGATAGGAAGACCTGCACCGATTGCTGCTGCCATTGGTTCTTCAATGATGTAAACCTTGCGTGCACCCGCTGCGTAACCAGCATCTTTAACTGCGCGCTGTTCAACGCCTGTGATACCTGATGGAACACAAACAACAATGCGTGGCTTAGCCAAGTAACGGCGACGGTGAACTTTCTGAATGAAGTAACGGAGCATGCGCTCTGTTGTATCGAAGTCTGCGATAACACCATCTTTAAGTGGACGTATCGCAACGATATTTCCAGGTGTGCGCCCGATCATCTTCTTAGCTTCCAGACCAACAGCGAGGATTCCGCCAGTGTCTTGGTTTACTGCAACTACTGAAGGCTCGTTTAGAACAATGCCACGACCACGTACGTAGACCAGGGTGTTTGCAGTTCCCAAGTCAACGGCCATATCTCGGCCGATAAATGACATTTTATTACTCATGTTTAACCCTTCAGTTAATTGCTTTGCTTGAACTTACTTGCCGAAGAAAATTTCGATTTCGCGAGCTGCAGATTCTGGTGAATCAGAGCCGTGCACGATGTTCTGAACAACCTTTGTGCCTTGATCGCGAGCTAGATCGCCACGAATTGTTCCGGGCGCTGCAACGGTTGGGTCTGTTACTCCAGCAAGGGAACGGAATCCTTCGATCACACGATTTCCTTCGGCAACTATTGCAACAATCGGACCTGACATCATGAACTCAACTAGTGGTTCGAAAAACGGTTTGCCCTGATGTTCTGCGTAATGACGTTCAAGTAGTGTGCGATCTGCCTGCATCATCTTGAGTGCGGTTACGACATAACCCTTCTTCTCAATGCGCGAAATAACTTCGCCTACCAATTGGCGGCGTACGCCATCTGGCTTTACGAGGATCAAGGTCTTTTCTGTGCTCACCTGCCTAGTCTATTAGGCAACTGGGTGTGCCCGCTCCACAGCGATTTCACCCTACTTTTCATCGCCTTTTCGGTCGGCTGGGTCACCTTGCGCTAAAAGGGCGGCGCGAGCGGCCTCACCCTTGCGACCAACAATTATCGCCGCAATCCATAACCCAATGAAGATAACGCTGATGATCGCCATTGATGGAACTGCGAAGCTATATGCAGCCATTGCGATCTGCAGAAGTGAACCGAAGATCCAGCCGGAGCGTTTCTTGAGAAGTCGAATTGCATAGATCATCAAAAACATCACAACTGCGCCATAAATCAAGCTAGCGGTTCCGCTCTGATCTTTTGCAAGCAACATTGCAAAACCCATGATCAAAAACTCCATCGCAAGAACTGCAGAACCAAGTACGCGCATTACTTACCGTCCTCAATCGAAGCCTTGGCATATCTCTTTCGCACTGCGGTGCGTGCTTCACCAACTGTGACCACCGAGCCAGTTATCAAGATCGCTAGAGACTCATCACTAAGTGGACGAACCGAGTCTTTAATGGCCTTATCAATTGCATCAGCAAGTGTTGGCTGAGCAAAGACGCGATCAGCGCCAAAAACTTGGGTAGCTAAGGCTTCTAGATCTTTTACCGACATTGAACGAGCGGCTGAGTTCGTGGTGACAATTATTTGGTTCATGATCGGCTCAAGCGCCTGCAAAATTCCAAGAGCATCTTTATCAGCCATAAGAGCAACAATTCCTGTGACATCATCAAAGGTAAATTCGCTCTGGATAGTTTCTGCAATCGCCTTGGCTCCATGCGGGTTGTGTGCGGCATCTAAGATAATTGTTGGATCGCGATGAACAATCTCGCAACGCCCCGGTGAGGTCACATTGGCAAAGCCGGCTCGAACCGCATCGATATCTAAATCTTGTTCGCCGAAGAACGCTTCTACTGCAATCAGTGCCGCAGCAGCATTCGAGGCTTGATGCTTGCCGTGAAGTGGCAAGAAAATCTCGTCGTAATGTCCGCGCAAACCAGTGATTGAGATCAACTGTCCGCCAACAGCAATCGCACGTGAATCAATTGAGTACTCGAGGCCCTCTCGCGCCACATCTGCACCGACTTCAGCGGCTCTGCGCAATAGTTCTACCGCTGCTTCTGGTTCTTGTTGTGCCAGAACTACGAAACCTTGTTCTTTAATAATCCCGGCCTTAGTTTTAGCAATCTCACCGATGGTGTCCCCTAGGTACTCCATATGATCAAGGCCAATAGGCATGATTACTGAAACATCGGCATCAACAACATTTGTAGCATCCCACTGGCCGCCCATACCCACTTCAATAACACCAACATCAATTGGGTGTTCTGCAAACGCCGCGAAGGCAAGCGCGGTAATAGCCTCAAAGAATGAGATTGGATTATCAAACTTAGTATCCATCAAATCTAAGTAAGGGCTAATGTCATTAAAAGAGAAGATCAACTCTTTGGCATCAATTGGTTGACCGTTAATGCAGATGCGTTCTAAGTAGCTCTCGAGATGAGGACTGGTGAATCTTCCGGTGCGCAGACCCATCTCAAATAAAAGTGAGTCAACCATGCGCGAAGTAGTGGTCTTACCGTTGGTGCCACCTATATGAATAGTTGGATAGGTGAGTTGCGGAGATCCGAGCATATCTACCAACGCTGAAATTCTTTCCAGAGTCGGCGCAATACGATTTTCGGGCCAGCGCGCGAGCAACGCTTTTTCGATCGCGTCTATGCGCGCTTGGTCATCAGGGTTAATGTTGTTCATAATAAATATGCGGTTATTTCAACGCAGCAAGAGCGGCAGTGATACGTTCGATATCGGATGTTGTCTTAGCAAGGCGCTCTTTAATCTCAACTACGACATCAGCTGGCGCTTTTGCCATGAAGCCTGCGTTGCCCAATTTAACTTCAGCGGTCTGCAGATCTTTCTTAGCGGCGGCTAAATCTTTCTCTAAACGAGCGCGCTCAGCGACAACATCAATCGAGCCAGTTAGATCGAGTTCAATCTTTATTCCACCAATTTCGAGCGATGCTGATGGAGTGAAATCTTTATCCTCTAGCTTTAACAAGAAACGTAGGGCGCTGGCATATTCGAGAACATCGGCAGAACCAGAGAAGCGACCAGGCACTTTCTGCGCAGGCTTTAACCCTTGATCGTTTCGGAAGCGACGGACTTCGGTGACTACTTCTTGCAAAGTTGAGATTAGTTTTTCGGACTTTTTATCTATATGTGAACTATCAGACTTTGGCCAACCTGCGACAACTAGAGATTCTCCCCCGGTAAGCGTGCACCAGAGTTCCTCAGTTATAAATGGCATAACTGGGTGCAAGGTGCGCATGAGTTGATCAAGAACGTGGCCAAGAACCCGTTGTGAATTAGCCTTGCTATCAGATGCAAATGTTTCTTTGGAAAGTTCTAGGTACCAGTCGCAGAGATCGTCCCAAGCGAAGTGATAGAGCGTCTCGCAAGCACGAGCAAATTCGAAGTTTTCTAGAAGCGAGTCAACATCACGCAGAGTTTCGCTAAGACGTGACAAGATCCAGCGATCAATTGCATTTAGCTCAGATGTTGCAGGAAGCGCACCATTTACATTGGCACCGTTCATCATTGCAAAGCGAGTTGCATTCCAGAGCTTGGTGGCAAAGTTACGTGAGCCGCCGATCCAGTCTTCAGCCAAGGCTTGATCTGTGCCCGGGTTTGCGCCGCGGGCCAAGGTAAAGCGCAGCGCATCTGCGCCGTACTTATCCATAAACTCAATCGGATCAATTACATTGCCGCGACTCTTTGACATCTTCTTGCCAAATTGATCGCGCACCAAACCGTGCAACATAATTGTTTTAAATGGGGCAACGCCATCCATCGCAAAGGTCGACATCATCATCATGCGAACCACCCAGAAGAACAAGATGTCGTAACCAGTTACAAGAACGCTAGTTGGATAGAACTTGGCAAGATCGGCAGTTTTCTCTGGCCAGCCAAATGTAGAAAATGCCCATTGCCCTGATGAGAACCAGGTATCTAGAACATCTGGATCTTGCGTCCAACCTTCTGGCGCTTTTTCATCTGGGCCAATAACTTTTACTTCATCGTTAGGTCCGTACCAAACGGGAATTCGATGCCCCCACCACAATTGGCGAGAGATACACCAGTCGTGCATGTTATCTACCCATTCGAAATATCGAGGTGCAAGTGCTTCTGGTTCAATCTTTACTTCACCGCTACGCACAGCATCGGCCGATGCTTTAGCAAGCGGTGCAACCTTTACAAACCACTGTTTTGAAAGTCTTGGTTCAACCGTTGTATCGCAACGTGAACAGTGGCCAACTGCGTGAATATATGGACGCTTTTCGGCAACGACGCGACCCATCTCTTTCAGTTTTGCGACAACTGCAACGCGTGCATCAAAGCGATCCATGCCGTCGAATTCAGTTCCGGTTCCAGCCATTACGCCGTGCTCGTTCATAATTACAACGAATGGAACGTTGTGGCGGACAGCCATTTCAAAGTCATTTGGATCATGTGCTGCGGTCACCTTTACAGCGCCAGTTCCGAAATCCATTTCCACGAGTTCGTCGGCGATGATTGGAATCATGCGATCGACAAGCGGAAGTAAAACTTCTGTGCCGATCATGTGCTTATAGCGTGGGTCATCTGGGTGAACTGCTACAGCGCCATCACCAAGCATTGTTTCTGCACGAGTTGTTGCGACAACGATTGATTGTTCGCCTTCGCCGTAACGGATCTGAACAAATTCGCCAGCGTCATCTTGGTGATCAACTTCGATATCTGAAAGCGCTGTTAAGCAACGTGGACACCAGTTGATAATTCTTTCTGCGCGATAGATCAGGCCTGCTTCATGCATCTTCTTAAAAATTGAGACAACGGCTTTGGACATACCTTCATCCATCGTGAAACGCTCGCGCGACCAGTCGACGCTAACGCCCAAGCGCTTCATCTGGTCAAGGATCGCTCCGCCTGATTCCGCTTTCCATTCCCAAACTTTCTTAACAAAATCTTCGCGACCCAAGTCGTGGCGTGAAAGTCCTTGAGCGCCTAATTGTTTTTCAACAACGTTCTGCGTTGCGATACCGGCGTGATCCATGCCAGGTAACCAGAGAACTTCGTAACCTTTCATGCGCTTCATTCGCGACAAACAATCTTGCAGAGTTTGATCTAGCGCGTGACCAATGTGTAGAACACCGGTCACATTTGGTGGTGGAAGAACAATTGTGAACGCCTCTTTTGTAGATGAGGCATCTGCAGTGAAGTAATCAGCTTTCAGCCATTTGGAATAGAGGCTCGACTCGATATCGGCCGGATTAAAGGTCGATGCGAGTTCTTTGCCAGTTGGCGAGCTTGAAGACATAGAGCGCAGTCTAGATTATGCGCTCTTCTCCTCTGTACCTTTTTCGCGGCGTGAAGCGCGCTTTGGAATATCTCCAGTGCGTGCAACCAGGGTTGGAGCCGCGTTTTCATCGATACATTCCTTATTAATGATCACCTTTGCGATATCGCTGCGACTTGGTACGTCGTACATCACAGATAAAAGAACTGATTCCATGATCGCGCGAAGTCCACGAGCGCCGGTGCCACGCTTTAGCGCAAGCTCAGCAATGGCATCGAGTGATTCAGGAGTAAATTCAAGTTCAACATCGTCCAAGTTAAAGAGGCGCTGATATTGCTTAACAAGCGCATTCTTTGGCTCAGTCAAAATCTGCATTAGCGCAGGCTTATCTAGATTTTCAACGCTAGTAAGAACTGGCAAGCGACCGATGAATTCAGGGATCATTCCAAACTTCAAAAGATCTTCTGGCATTACATCGTGGAAAATATCTTTACGGTTCTTATCTGCAGCCTCTTGAAGCGTTGCATTAAATCCGACTCCAGCTTTTCCGCTGCGCGCTTCGATGATCTTATCTAGCCCTGCGAACGCTCCACCAACGATAAAGAGAACATTAGTTGTATCGAGCTGAATAAACTCTTGGTGTGGATGCTTACGTCCACCCTGTGGTGGAACAGATGCAACTGTTCCTTCTAGAATCTTAAGGAGCGCTTGCTGAACACCTTCGCCAGATACATCGCGAGTAATTGATGGGTTTTCAGATTTGCGAGCGACCTTATCGATTTCATCGATGTAAATGATTCCGGTTTCGGCTTTCTTTACATCGTAATCAGCAGCCTGCAAAAGCTTAAGTAAAATGTTTTCGACATCTTCACCGACATAACCTGCTTCGGTTAGGGCTGTTGCATCTGCGATCGCAAAAGGAACGTTGAGCATGCGTGCCAAAGTTTGCGCCATAAGAGTCTTGCCACAACCGGTTGGGCCAAGCAACAAGATATTTGACTTGGCGAGTTCTACGCCATCTTCGCCTTTTACCTCACCTGATTGGACGCGCTTGTAGTGGTTATAAACGGCAACGGCTAAAGATTTCTTAGCGCGATCTTGCCCGATTACATATTGATCTAGAAATTCAAAGATTGCTTGTGGCTTTGGAAGTTCGGTTAAGCCAAGGGTGCTTGCTTCAGCGAGCTCCTCAACGATGATCTCGTTACAGAGTTCGATACATTCGTCGCAGATGTAAACGCCAGGACCGGCGATGAGTTTCTTAACCTGCTTCTGTGTCTTGCCACAGAAGGAACATTTGAGCAGGTCGCTTGTTTCACCGATACGAGTCATGGGTTAAGAATAGTTTTTGGTGCGAAATTTTGTGGGTTAAATCAGGCTTGCTTGTGTTCGCCCATAGATGAATTCGTAGGCGAATATGGTGGCCGAGAGGTTTTCATCTCTCTAACTCCCGGAACGAAGAGAACTGCCGCGCAGATCGCTAAGTGAAAGACCGTTACCCCAATCAACAGCTGGCGCTCCCCCAAAAGATCAGAGAGCGGGCCGGCTATCGCCATTCCTAGCGGCATCAATCCAACTGATCCCATGTAATCAATACTAAAAACACGAGCTTGATAATCTGCAGGAACTTCGCGTTGCACTTGGGTATTCCAAAATGCCTCCCAAGGTCCTACTGAGAAACCAGCGATGAAATAAGCGATGAAGATAACTTCTCGTGAGGATGGGAATGCAAGTACAAGTGGCGCAAAGACAAATAAGCCCCAAACAACAACGGAAACGGTTCCGGGGCTCTTCGTTTTCGATTTAATACTGATAATTGCCGAAATAACTCCGCCCAGACTAAATAGCGCGGCTGCAGTTGCATAAACCGCTGCTGTGCCGAAATCGCGCTTTGTGATTACAGGAAGCAGGACATTCTCAACGCCTACGACCATCATTAACTGAAGCGATGCCATGATGATCATTGCAGCGATCCATTTGTAGTACCAAACAACGCGCAAGCCTTCACGGACTTCACTAATGAAAGTTGTCTTCTCCTGTGAGCTCTCAGGGCGTGGATTTTCTGTTACACGCAGAAGCAGAAGTGCTCCGATCAAGAAGAAGATACAAGTTGCGACATATGTAGCGTGAGTTCCCAGTGAAACAACTATTGCCCCAGCAATTCCTGGCCCAGCAATAGTTCCGCCCTTCATAGCGATTCCGCGGATAACATTTCCTGCAGGCAACAAATGATCAGGCAGGATACTTGGCATGATCGCGCCAACTGCTGGGCCACCGAATGCATCACATGCGCCCATCACAACGACGATTGCCAGCATTACCCAAAGTGAAATATTTGTTACGTCAAAGAAGATCATCACACTTCCAGCGATGGCGCGGATCCAGTCGGCAATAATCAAAATAGTGCGACGAGGTAATCGATCAGCCCAAACTCCACCAATTGGTGCCAGTAGAACCCCAGATAAAACACGCGCTGCCATGATTCCGCCGAGCACTGTTGCGCTTCCGCCCGCATCTAGAACTGTTACAGCGACCGCGATCGGGAAAGCTGACATAGCAACCACGGTAAGAATCGTGGAGACCAAAAGGTTTCTATAAGAACGGTATGAAAAAAGAGCGCCGGGTTCGAAATATTTTTTCAACATTTCTAAACCGACGCCCCTTTATTGAGATTTAACTAAGAATTAAGCGGAAGGCTTTGCCTTTCGTGAAGACATAACCCTATCGATAATTCCGTATTCAACTGCTTCTGCAGCCGTAAGAATCTTGTCGCGCTCGATATCTTTCTCGATTTCTTCAATGCTCTTATTTGAATGCTTTGCGAGCATTGTTTCGAGAAGTCCGCGCATACGCATGATCTCGCGTGCTTGGATTTCGATATCAGATGCCTGTCCGCCACCTTCAGATGAAGGTTGGTGGATGAGGATTCGAGAATGTTCTAGACCGTAACGCTTGCCCTTAGTTCCACCGGCAAGGATGATCGCCGCAGCTGATGCTGCTTGTCCGAGACAAATTGTTGTGATGTCTGGGCGAACAAATTGCATAGTGTCATAAATTGCAGTGAGCGCTGTAAATGATCCACCAGGTGAGTTGATGTAGATAGAAATATCGCGATCTGGATCCATTGATTCAAGAGTAAGCAACTGTGCCATGACATCGTTTGCAACGGTGTCATCAATTGGCTGACCCAAGAAGATGATGCGCTCTTCGAATAACTTTGTATATGGATCAAGGCGCTTGTAACCGTATGCGGTCTTTTCTTCGATCGTTGGAAGAACGTAGCGGTTGGCAATTTCTTGTATGTGCTTCATTACTTCTTGCCTCCCGCAACTTGTCCATCATTTGTGGCGATGTGATCGATAAATCCGTATGCGAGCGCATCCTTAGCGTTAAACCAATTATCGCGATCTGAATCAGCGATGATCTTTTCTAGCGGTTGACCAGTGTGCTTGGCATTTAGCTCAGACATTGTCTGCTTTGTAATTGCCATCTGCTCGGCCTGAATTCGAATATCTGTTGCAGTACCGCCAATACCACCCAAAGGTTGGTGCATCAGGATGCGTGCATGTGGAGTAGCAAAACGTTTTCCAGGAGTTCCGGCGCTCAAAATGAACTGACCCATTGAAGCAGCCATTCCCATTGCAACAGTTGCGACATCGTTTTTGATGTAGTTCATGGTGTCGAAAATCGCCATACCTGCTGTGATTGATCCACCAGGAGAGTTGATGTACAAATAAATATCTTTCTCTGGATCTTCGGCAGAGAGCAGAAGCATCTGTGCGCAGATTGCATTAGCCATCTCATCGCGGAATTCGCCAGCAAGGAAGATGATGCGTTCGCGCAAAAGGCGGTTGTAGACATTCTCATCCAACGCATTGCCTGTTGCTGCCCGAGCTACTGCCCCGGTCAAATGTGGGTCTTGATAATCCACGTAATCCTCCTGATTGATAACAACTTCTATATGTAGTGACCTTAACAATGCCTGAGGCGAAATGCTTCCCAAATATGGGGAAAAGGGGTGCAAATCTCCCCTTGTTCGCTCAGGGCAGAGGAGAACCGTTACAAAACCGTCAGCTTGAGCAGGTAGGTCTTCTTGCCGTCTGTCAGCGAAACCGATGTCTTACCTTTTTTGAGAATCGTTAGCGATGGATTGGTTTCATAGGTTGATTGCGGACCACCTGGCACAAATTTGGCAATAGATGAGTTAATGACTTTGCCTCGCCAGATCTCTGGATTTTCTACTCTAAAGACAACCACTCGTCCCTTTTTCACTTTGATTGTCTTTGCCTTGAGCGGATTGACCATAACTGGAGGTATGACTCTTACCGGCGGTGCGAGTTCTTCAACTGTTGTTGTCTCCAGCTCTTCCGCTGATGAAATCGCGGCTGGGTAGAGAGATGAGAAAAGTAGAACAACTATTGTTGCGAAGAACTTGAGTTGACGCATAAGACCGTCGACTTTAGTGGTGATTATTCCTCTGAATCAATAGGTGCTGCAGGTGGGGTCTGTGGGCGAAGCGCCTCTAGATCTACCTTCTTGCCTGATTTGTCGACAACGTTAACGCGACCTAGAACTCCGGCCAAAGCCTTTGTGCGAGATACCTCGGCAACTAGTTGTGAAATCTGACCAGCATCCTGAAGCTGCTTTGCGAATTGCTCTGGTGGCATTCCATAACGCTGTGATGTGCGAATGAGATATTCAGTTAATTCAATTTCATTAACTTGAACTTCTTCTGCCTTAACAATTGCATCGAGCAAGAAATCAGATTTGATTGAAGTGCGAACCTGACCATCAACTTCAGCGCGGTGTTCTGCATCTTCTAGTCGGCCTTCGCCCTCAAGGTGATCGTTAACTTCGTCAGCAACCAACTTATCTGGAACTGGAATATCGAGATCATCAATCATCTTCTTAAGTAGCAAGTCACGTGCTTGTGCGCCTTGTTCCATCGCCTTAACGCGCTTCAAGCGCTCAGCGAAATCTGCTTTCAATTCTGCAATGGTGTCGAACTCAGATGCCAACTTTGCGAATGCATCATCTACCGGTGGAAGTTCGCGCTCTTTAACAGCCTTTAACTTAATCTCAACATCGCCCTTTTCGTCATCTTTCTGACCAACGAGTTGAGTCTCAAAATTCTTTACATCTCCGGCCTTCATACCGATTAGCGCGGCATCTAGGCCATCGATCATGCGGTTGGAACCGACTTCATATGAAATGTCATTTGCCTTGCCGCCATCAACTTCTGCGCCATCAATCTTGGCTGTTAAGTCGACTGTTACAAAGTCGCCATCTTTAGCTTCACGTTCAACTGTCATGAGAGTTCCGAAGCGAGCGCGGAGCTCATCAACTTGCTCATCGATATCTTTATCAGTGACAGCTAGGTCATCAACTTCGATTGTGATCTTTGAAAAATCAGGAAGCGTTACTTCAGGGCGAACATCTACTTCAACAGAGAAGACCAACTTCTCGTTATCGACGTATTCCTTGATATCTACTTCTGGACGGCCGACTACGAGAACTTCATGTTCGCGAGCGGCCATTCCGTAAAACTGTGGAAGTGCGTTATTGATTGCTTCATCGATTACTGAACCGCGACCTACGCGCTGATCGATCATTGCTGCTGGAACTTTGCCTTTACGGAAACCTGGGATGTTTACCTTTGCAGCGACAGCTTTGTAAGCATCAGCTACATATTCGGTGAGATCTGCGTAAGGAACTTCGATATCGAGACGGACGCGAGTTGAGGAAAGTGTTTCGACCGTGCTCTTCACAAAGTGCTCCTTGATATAGAGATGAAGTAGTAATCAAAAAATTCTGGTCGGGGCGGGGAGATTCGAACTCCCGATCTCCTGCTCCCAAAGCAGGCGCGCTAGCCACTACGCTACGCCCCGAGGCGCAAGAGGTGAGTCTAGAGTAATTTTTTACTCTCGGTTACCGAGGCAGTACGCTAAGCCTCCGCACGAAACCTATAAAGGTTTGCACCCTGCGGGTGTAGCTCAATGGTAGAGCCCCAGCCTTCCAAGCTGGCCATGCCGGTTCGATCCCGGTCACCCGCTCCAAGCATTTCTCATAAGGCTCCGATTGAGCCGACCATGGTTG
>JAIYCF010000052.1 GCA_027488165.1 Streptomycetaceae bacterium | reverse complement strand
GTTTCAAATCCGCTCGATGAAATGACTGCTTTAACTCAGATCGCAACTAACTTTCCAAAGAACCGCGTGATGGGCCAAGCCGGAATGCTAGACACCGCGCGCTTTACCAACTTTGTCGCCGAAAAGCTCGGTGTTGCCGTTGGATCTGTTAAGACTCTGACTTTGGGCTCACATGGCGACACTATGGTTCCGGTTCCAAGCCGTTGCACAGTAGATGGAAAGCAACTCTCTGATCTTCTTTCACAGGCAGAAATCAACGAGCTAGTTGATCGCACTCGCAACGGTGGTGCAGAAGTTGTTGCTCTACTTAAGACTGGTTCCGCTTACTACGCACCATCTGCAGCAGCAGCGCGCATGGCTAAAGCGGTAATCGAAGATTCAGGTGCAGTAATGCCAGTTTGTGCTTGGGTCGATGGCGAGTACGGAATCTCAGGCGTTTACCTCGGAGTCGAAGCTGAGATCGGTCGCTCTGGCGTAAAGAAAGTTGTAGAAACAAAACTTACAGATTCAGAACTTGCTGGGCTAAAGGAAGCTGCAGAAGCAGTCCGTGCCAAGCAAGCAGATGTACAGACACTTTAATTCGTTACCGGACTAAAAAGGGAAATAAGGAAAAGATATGAGCAAAATCAAAGTAACCGGAACTGTCGTCGAACTCGATGGCGATGAGATGACCCGCATCATGTGGCAGTTCATCAAGGATTCCTTGATCCTTCCTTACCTAGATGTAAACCTTGAGTATTACGACCTTGGCATGGAACACCGCGATGCAACTGATGATCAGGTAACAATTGATGCTGCTCGCGCAATCCAGAAGCATGGCGTTGGTATCAAGTGCGCAACTATTACTCCTGACGAGGCTCGCGTTGAAGAGTTTGGTCTTAAGAAGATGTGGAAGTCTCCTAACGGAACAATCCGCAATATCTTGGGCGGCGTAATCTTCCGTGAACCGATCATCATCTCTAACGTGCCACGCTTGGTTCCTCACTGGACAAAGCCGATCGTTATCGGTCGTCATGCATTCGGTGATCAGTACCGCGCAACAGATTTCAAGGTTCCAGGTCCAGGAAAGCTAACTATCTCCTTCGTGCCAGAAGATGGTTCTACACCAATCAACACTGAAGTCTTTAACTTCGAATCTTCAGGTGTAGCGATGGCGATGTACAACGTCGATGATTCAATTCGCGACTTTGCTCGCGCTTCCCTTAACTACGGACTTCTTCGCAAGTTCCCGGTCTATCTTTCAACTAAGAACACAATCCTTAAGGCATATGACGGTCGCTTTAAAGATATCTTCGAAGAGATCTACCAAGCCGAATTCAAGAGCCAGTTTGATGCTGCAGGTATTTGGTACGAGCACCGCCTAATCGATGACATGGTTGCTATGTCACTTCGCATGGAAGGTGGCTACGTCTGGGCCTGTAAGAACTATGACGGAGATGTGCAATCAGATACCGTCGCACAGGGTTACGGCTCACTTGGTTTGATGACATCAGTACTTATGACTCCAGATGGAAAGATCTGCGAATCAGAAGCTGCTCACGGAACTGTTACTCGCCACTATCGCGATCACCAAGCAGGTAAGGCGACATCAACAAATCCAATCGCCTCAATCTTCGCGTGGACTCAAGGGTTAGCCCACCGCGCTAAGTTAGATAACAACGCAGAGCTTGCCAAGTTCTGTTCAACTCTAGAACGCGTCTGCATCGAAACCGTAGAGCAAGGAAAGATGACTAAAGATCTTTCGCTCTTGATCTCAAAGGATGCTCCATACCAAACAACTCAAGAGTTCCTCAATTCAATTGATGAGAACTTGAAAGTTGCAATGGCTTAAAGGTGGCCTAAAGATGAATCAAAACCAACCGGGTGCACTTGCGCTTGTTGGTTCTGGGGAATATTTACCCGAAGCGCAGGAGCTCGAAACAGAGCTGCTGCGCTTCGGTATTTCTCGCGGGAAAAGAAATACCTATATTCAAATTCCCACAGCCGCGGGAAAAGAAGGTGAAGATCGCTTAGATTTCTGGCGCCAACGCGGGGCTGATCAAGCAGCGCGCATTGGTTGCGAAGTTAAATATTTACCAGTATTAACTCGTGAAGATGCCCATAACCAAAGTTGGATAGAAGAGATAAAGAGCGCTGGGCTTATCTATTTTTCTGGGGGAGACCCAGTTCATCTCGCTGAAGTTTTTGCCGATACTCCTATGTGGAGAGCAATTGTGCAGGCTTGGCATGAGGGCGCATCGCTAGCTGGTTGTTCAGCTGGAGCTATGGCCTTTGGTGGAAAAATCATCGGTATTCGTCGTTCGCATATCACCGAAGGCTTAGGCCTTATTCCAGATATTGAAGTTATCCCACACTACGACAAATTCTTAGGATGGCTACCTGATCGAGTAACTGCAGCAATTGTTAGGAAAGATGCCAATACCGCGCTGCTTGGGATTGATGAAAACACCGCCGTGGTGCTGACAGATCAATGGCGCAAGTACGGCACGGGCAAAGTACATGTTTTGCGTGGTGAATTTGAATTGAGCGAGGAACTATTTCCCTATAACTAGCCCTCATGTACTATCTGCAGAATGAAATCACTTAGCGAAAAAGGTTTAGAAGTTTGGTTTCTCACCGGAAGCCAGCCACTTTATGGCGAAGAAATATTGGCCCAAGTTGCTGAGCAATCTAAGCAAGTAGTAGCAACGCTAAATGCCGCAAGTGATCTTCCAATCAAAGCCACCTGGAAACCAGTATTAACAACACCCGAAGCGATTAAAGCGCTTTGTCTAGAAGCCTCAGCAAATCCCAACTGCATCGGTGTCATTACTTGGATGCATACATTTTCACCTGCAAAGATGTGGATCGGCGGATTAAACGCGCTACAAGTTCCAATTCTGCATTTGAATACTCAAGCAAATTCTGAACTTCCATGGGAAAGCATTGATATGGATTTCATGAATCTAAATCAAGCAGCGCATGGTGATCGCGAACATGGCCATGTTCAGGCGCGTTTGCATATGGCCCGCAAAGTTGTTGCGGGACATGTCAGCGAAAAGAGCGTTACAACTCGTATTGCGCATTGGATGCGCGCCGCCATTGGCTGGCACACCGCACAAAATCTCAAGCTCGCCCGCTTTGGTGACAATATGCGTTATGTCGCAGTTACCGATGGCGATAAGACCAGCGCCCAAATCGCACTAGGTATGTCTATTGAGGCTTACGGAGTTAACGCGCTCGTTGATGCAGTTGCTGCAGTTGAAGAAAGCGCAATCGATACTTTGGTTGCCGAGTACGAAAAGATCTTTGAAGTCTCAGCTGAACTAAAAAAAGGCGGAGCCCGCCACGATTCATTGCGATATCAAGCATCCCTTGAGATTGCTCTCGAGCGTTTCTTGGAAGCCGGCAACTTCACCGCATTCACAACTAACTTTGAGGATTTAGGTGCTCTAAAGCAACTCCCAGGTTTGGCAGTGCAACGAATGATGTCGAAGGGTTATGGCTTTGGCGGAGAAGGTGATTGGAAAACTTCCGCGTTACTTCGCATTATCAAGAGTATGACCGAAGGTCTAAAGGGTGGAACTTCATTTATGGAGGATTACACCTATCACTTCGGACCAGGCGAACCAAAAGTTCTTGGCGCACACATGCTTGAAGTCTGTCCAACAATTACTGATCAAAAACCGAAGTGCGAAATTCATCCGCTGGGTATCGGTGGAAAAGATGATCCAGTTCGTTTAGTTTTTAACGCAACACCTGCACAAGGTCGCGTTGTTGGATTAATGGATCTCGGCGATCGTTTCCGAATTGTTTCCAACGACATCGAAGTTGTTAAACCAGATAAAGAGTTAAAGAAGTTACCTGTTGCATGTGCGGTTTGGAAACCAGCGCCTTCACTTGCTACCTCGGCTGAATCTTGGATCTATGCCGGCGGCTCACACCACACCGTCCTAAGTACATCTCTGGATATCGAGACGCTAAATGACTTCGCCAATATCGCCTCAGTCGAGCACCTGCGAATCAGCGCCACGACCACGAGCGATGAATTCCATAAGGAAATCAAGTGGAATGGCGCTTATTACAAGCTCTCTTCGCTGACCTAGAACCCCTCGTTGAGCGGGGTTTTTTAGCCCGCCCTTCGTAACCTAATTGTTACCGCCAAAGGGGCTTTATAGGTTGACTCACCCCTAGCCCCGAACAAAGATAGCCATATGTAGCCTCCTGGTCCCCATAAATCCAGGGCTCTACATATCCCGTAGTAGGAAATCCCTCTACATCGAGAAAGGCGTTACATGCTAAAGAAGTCAAAAGTAGCAGCTGTCTTCGCTGCACTTGCACTTGTTGTAACAACAGCTCCAGCATCTACTGCTGCAACTGATAAGCAACTTGAAATCTTTACCTGGTGGGCATCAGGCGGAGAAGCTGCAGGTCTAGAAGGAATGACAACTGAGTTCAACCGTCTAAACCCAAACACACCATTTATTAACGCAACAGTTGCAGGTGCAGCTGGCGTTAACGCAAAGGGTGTTCTTGTTTCACGTATGCAGGCTGGCAATCCACCTGACACATTCCAGGCACATGCTGGTGAAGAACTTTCATCATATGTAAAGGCCGGACAGATTGAAGACCTTACATTCCTTTACAAGTCAGAGGGATGGGACAAGGTTTTCCCTAAGGACCTAATCAAGACAATTACTGTTAAGGGAAAGATTTACTCAGTACCAGTAAACATCCACCGTTCAAACGTTCTATGGTGGAACCCAGCAGCAGCAAAGAAAGCCGGAATCACAAAGGCACCAGCATCACTAGATGCAATGCTTGCTGATATGGCAAAGTTCAAGAAGGTCGGAATCGACGGAATCGCACTAGCTGGTAACGGCGACTGGGCGATTGCTCACCTATTCGACTACGTACTACTTGCTTCAATGGGACCAGATAAGTTCAATGGTCTATGGACAGGTAAGACAAAGTGGAGCGGTCCAGAAGTTTCAAAGGCTATTGATTACCTAGCAAAGATTCTTGCTTACGGTAACTCAAGCAAGTCACTTGACTGGCCAGATGCAGGCAAGCTTGTAACAACAGGTAAAGCCGGCTTCTTCATCATGGGTGACTGGGCTTCATCACAGTGGCAGTCAGAAGGCCTAAAGCTAGGCAAGGACTACACATGGGCTCCAGGTCCAGGTACTAACGGTATCTACCAGTGGCTATCAGATTCATTTACATTGCCTAAGGGCGCTGTAAACCGCGATGCAGGTATCGCCTGGTTGAAGGTCTCAGGATCTTTGGCTGGACAAGATGCCTTCAACCCTAAGAAGGGTTCAATCGCAGTTCGTACAGATTCAAATCCAAAGCTCTACGACGCATACCTCCAGGCAGCAATGAAGTCATGGAAGAAGGATCGCCTAGTCGGTTCAACTGTCCACGGCGTTAACTGGGGCAATGCAGGAATGGCAGCGTACAACTCAGCAGTTGGACGCTTCTATTCAGGCGGAGCTAAGGACAAGAAGGGCTTCGTCAAGGCTCTTGATGCAGCACTTAAGGCACACCAGAACAGCTAATTAATTAGCAGTTCTGTAAGTGTTTTAAATAAGTAGTCGAAGTTCTGGCGAGATCGAAAGGTTTCGCCAGAACTTCGACACTTTTAAATAAATAATTATTTTGAAAGGTGTAACCCCAGTGAAAGCAAAGAAAAATCGAGTCCATAGCCCTTGGGGCGGATTCTTTTTCGTTCTCCCATCGATTATCGCGATGGCGGTTTTCGTATATGGAATGATCGGTTACACAGTTCGCGAATCTCTTCAAAATCGCACCAACTCTTATACCGAAGATGTCTTTTACGTTGGTCTGACCAACTACATAGAACTCTGGCAAGATCCCGAGTTCACGCACGCGCTCTCTAACCTTCTAAAATTTACCGCAGTCTTCATGATCGGATGTTTGCTCTCCGGCTTGATTATGTCTTTACTGCTTGAAAAGGGAATTAAGGGCGAAGGATTCTTCCGCTCAACTTACCTCTACCCAATGGCGATCTCATTTATCGCGATGGGAACTTCATGGCGCTGGTTGATGGACTCAGCGCGTGATGCTGATGCCACCGGCCTTAACTACATCTTGCAGAAGGTTGGACTAGGCGCGCTGCAGAGCGATTGGTATACATCTGAAGCAGGTTCGATGTTTGCGATGTCTCTGCCAGCGATCTGGCAGATGTCTGGCTATGTGATGGCGCTCTTCTTGGCCGGCTTCCGCGGCATTCCGGATGATCTTCGCGAAGCAGCTCGCGTAGATGGCGCCAGCGAATTTAAGATCTATCGCCACATCTTGTTCCCACAACTTTCTCCAACATTCTTAACGGTCTTGATTATCTTGGGCCACATCTCCATGAAGGTCTTCGATCTAATCTTCGGTATCGCAACCAAGAGTTATGTAACCAAGGTGCTTGCGATCTATATGTGGCAAGTGATCTTCGACTTCCAGAACTATGCCAAGGGCGCTGCAATTGCGATTGTTATTCTCTTGATGATCGCCGTTGCCGTTATTCCATATCTAATCTATGTAAACAAGACTGAGGAGGCGAACAAATGAGTTCAGATATCGCATCCCGCGTCACACGTAAGGTTGATGTTCGCAATAAGAAGAAGCTCGATGGTAAAGGCCAGTTCTGGTTGGTCTTCCGCTATTTCGCGCTGACTATTCTCTTTGTAATTGCAGCCCTGCCGATCTACATCATGGTGATCAACTCGGTTAAGGGAATTACTGGAGTTACCCAATCTGCGGCATTCATTCCGCCGACGACATTAGATTTCAGCGCCTGGGGACCAACCTGGGAGATCTTGCGCGAGCCAATGTTCCGCACGCTCTTCTTCGTTGTTCAATCTTCAATCATCTCTGCAGTAATCGGCGCTATCAACGGATTCGTCTTCGCTAAGTGGCGCTTCCGCGGATCAACTTTCGTCTTTACAACATTCCTCTTCGGAATGTTCATTCCATACCAAGCGATCATGATTCCACTTACTAAGTTCAATCAGTGGGCTGGAATCGGAAACACGATCTACGTCTTGGTATTTGCTCACGTTATCTACGGTATTCCGATCTGTACTTTGATCTTCCGTAACTACTACGCAGCAATTCCAAATGAGTTAATTGAGGCAGCTCGTGTTGATGGAGCCGGCATGGTCCGCATCTTCCGCACCATCTTCTTGCCACTCTCAATTCCGGGCTTCGTCGTTGTACTTATCTGGCAGTTCACTTCTGCCTGGAACGACTTCCTCTTTGCGATCTTCTTAACCGGTGGTTCTCCGAAGTTATCTGTTGCAACAACAGCGCTTAACTTCATCACCGGTTCTGGTAACCAGGTTTACTACGGAAATAACATGACCGCATCGTTGATCGTTTCGATCCCAACGCTGCTGGTCTACCTATTCTTAGGCCGTTACTTCCTGCGTGGCCTCTTATCCGGTTCGCTAAAGGGTTAGTTTCAAGAGATTAAGTAAAAAGACCTCGTGCTCGATGAAAGTTCGGTAATTCCCTACCTAACCGAGCGCAAGCTATTAACGGGTGACGCCACCGTGGAAGTTCTCACAGGTGGCGTTTCCTGTGTTGTCTTGGCGGTGGCAAGTGATGCGCGCGAGATTGTTGTTAAGCAGGCTCTACCTGAGCTAAAGACCAAAGCTAAATGGGTGGCAGATCAACGCCGCGCAATCGTTGAGGCAGAGGCGATGCGCGTATATCAATCGATAACTCCAGATAGCGTTCCAGAGCTACTTGATTGCGATGCCGCAAATTTCACTTTAACTATGTCTCGTTTGCCGAACACATGCACCAACTGGAAGCAAGATATGTTGGAAGGCCGCATCCACCCAGAGATGGGTGAAAAACTCGGCAAGATACTGGCGAAGTGGCATAACACAACTGCCGTTGATGTATCGATTAAAGCTAAGTTTATGGAAGGCGAACTCTTCGAGCAGTTGCGAGTTAGCCCTTTCTATCGCGCTGTCGCAGCGAAGAACCCTAATTTGCAGTTAGTTATCAACTCGTTAATTGAAGAGATAACTACCGAGAAAATCGCTCTGGTGCATGGAGATTTTTCTCCTAAGAACATCTTGGCAACCTCTGATCACAGCCCCATAGTCTTAGATTTCGAAGT
>JAIYCF010000105.1 GCA_027488165.1 Streptomycetaceae bacterium | reverse complement strand
TTAAAGCTTTATGCCGAAATGGTTCTGCCTGGAAAAGCTTGGCTTGAATTTAGCGTGATCGATAACGGCACCAATCGCACCGTTGTTCAAGAAGCTAGCTTCTCGCCGCGTGGTTTAGGCGGCCAGTTGTATTGGTACTTTGTACTTCCCTTCCACATCTTTGTTTTCCCAACGATGATGCGAAATCTGATTCGAAAGGCTAATCGCACCGATCATGCCAATTCACGCCTTTAATTCAGAGGTCGAATCACTGGCTAAAGAGATTTTGGCCTATAGCCTGCTGCGCTTAAAAGATGATCCACCGTTAGATGGTCCGCGCACCGCTGAAGATTTGTTTCAAGAAGTTGGCAATACCATCACCGCTAAAGGTTTAGGCGGACATGAAGCACTTGAAGTATTTACCAATGTTTTAGCAAAGGCCTGTATCTCAACAGATCATCCCCGCAACTTGGCATTTATTCCATCTGCGCCAACTGAATACTCAAACCTCTTCGACTTAGTTGTCGGTGCAAGTTCACTTTATGGCGGCTCTTGGCAAGAAGGCGCTGGAGCAGTCTTTGCCGAAAACCAAGCGTTGCGTTGGATTGCCGATTTAGCTGAACTTCCACAATCTGCCGGTGGTGTTTTTGTACAAGGCGGAACGATTGGAAATCTTTCAGCACTCGTTGTGGCGCGCGCTGCGGCACGAAAGAAATATCCAAATACAACGCGTTGGGCGATTGCTTGCAGCGCAGAAGCGCATTCTTCAATCGCTAGCGCAGCACAAATCATGGATGTGGAACTTCTGAAAATTGAGCCTGGCGCTGATCGCAAGATGCACGGTGATGCACTTGCTGTAGCAATTGATCAACTGCATTCGACAACGCAAACCCGCGTCTTTGCAGTTGTCGCAACCGGCGGCACCACAAACCTCGGAATCATCGATGATCTTGCAACCATTGCCGAAGCGACTCATTCGCGCGATATCTGGTTCCACGTTGATGGCGCTTACGGTTTGGCAGCGTTATGTGCGCCTTCTGTGCGCGCTAAATTTAACGGTGTAGAACAAGCTGATTCACTTATTGTTGATCCACATAAGTGGCTCTTTGCACCATTCGATGCTTGCGCACTTATCTATCGCAACCCAGAGCTAGCCAAAGATGTGCACACCCAGCACGCTTCTTATCTAGAAACTCTGCATGATGACACTTGGTCACCTGCAGATTATGCAATTCATCTAACTCGTCGTGTACGCGGTTTACCGTTCTGGTTCTCACTTGCTGCTCATGGCACAGATGCATATACCGAAGCGATGGAAGAAACCCTTACCGTTGCACGCGAAGCCGCCGAACTTGTTCGCCAACATCCCAACTTAGATTTAATTCATGAACCTGAACTTTCCATCGTTGCCTTTACTCGTAAGGGTTGGGCGCCAAGTGATTATCAAAAGTGGAGCGATAAATTATTGGCCGATCAGATCGGCTTTATCCCGCCATCATCAGATAAGGGCCAATCGATATTGCGTTTTGCGATAGTTAACCCTTGGACGAAGATCACAGATATTTCGATGATTTTGGATACGCTCTAAATCCCACAGTTTTGGCGCGGGCTGGTTTAAGATTTCACACATGTCAGCGCTCGAAAATAATGACGTGCAGGGGTCTTCACTTTCCGACCTCGAAGTACGCATCCTTGATTTCGAGAGCAATTGGTGGCGCTTTGCCGGAGCAAAAGAATCTGCAATCAAAGAGCTCTTCGACCTCACCGCGCCTCGTTACTACCAATTACTGAATGACTTGATTGACCGGGACGATGCCCTAGCGGCCTCTCCAATGCTCGTTAAGCGCCTACGTCGCCTCCGTGAGGCACGCATGAGCGCACGTTCAGCCCGATAACAGCCAACCCACGCCCTCGTTTTGCAGCAGGGAATAAGACCGTCTAGATTTGGCGTTAGCACTCTCGGGGTGTGAGTGATAAAACGCCCCCAAACCGCAGAACACTTAGAAGGAGTAATTACATGGCAAAGATGATTGCCTTTAATGAAGAAGCCCGTCGCGGACTAGAACGCGGAATGAACGTTCTCGCTGATGCAGTCAAGGTAACCCTTGGACCTCGCGGACGTAACGTTGTTCTAGAGAAGAAGTGGGGCGCCCCAACAATTACCAACGATGGCGTTTCCATCGCAAAAGATATTGAACTAGATGATCCATGGGAAAAGATCGGCGCAGAGCTAGTTAAGGAAGTTGCTAAGAAGACAGATGATGTCGCAGGCGATGGAACAACAACTGCAACCGTTCTTGCACAAGCACTTGTTCGCGAAGGTCTGCGCAACGTTGCTGCCGGATCAAATCCAATGGCGCTAAAGCGCGGCATCGAAAAGGCTGTTGCAGCGATCGTTGCAGAACTTGCTTCAATGGCAAAGAGCGTTGATTCGAAAGAGCAGATCGCAGCAACTGCATCTATCTCAGCAGCTGATTCAACTATCGGCGACATGATCGCTGAAGCGATGGATAAGGTCGGCAAAGAAGGCGTTATCACCGTCGAAGAGTCAAATACATTTGGTCTCGAGCTAGAGCTCACCGAAGGTATGCGCTTTGATAAGGGTTACATCTCTCCATATTTCGTAACCGACCAAGATCGCATGGAAGCAGTTCTTGAAGATGCTTACGTTCTGATCGTTAACTCAAAGATTTCAAATATCAAGGATTTAGTTCCGGTTCTTGAGAAGGTTATGCAATCAGGTAAGCCACTTGCGATCATCGCCGAAGATGTTGAAGGCGAAGCGTTGGCAACACTTGTTGTTAATAAGATTCGCGGAATCTTCCGTGCAGCTGCAGTTAAGGCACCTGGCTTTGGAGATCGACGCAAGGCGATGTTGCAAGATATTGCAATCCTTACTGGTGCAACTGTTATCTCTGAAGAAGTTGGTTTGAAGCTAGAGAGCGCAGGACTAGAACTTCTAGGTCGCGCCCGCAAGGTTGTCATCAGCAAGGAAGAGACAACAATTGTTGAAG
>JAIYCF010000030.1 GCA_027488165.1 Streptomycetaceae bacterium | reverse complement strand
CTGAACCCAACCCCAATAAAGCTAAAGCCGATAATCATGTTCCATGCGCCGATACCCGGGACTGGGTAGGTGGTCTGGCTTACGTAGAAAACGACGATCCAGAAGAGGCCGATCAGGAAGTTAGCGACCATAACTGGAGCCAACCAGCTTGGGCTCTCAAGCGGAGCATGTGGCTCAGCGTCAAAGATCTGCTCTTCGTGAGCGTGCTTTTCTTGAACTTTCTTACGTAATTTCGACTTTGGCATGGGAGTAAGGCTACATGGAAAACCTGATCCTGAAAACAGCAAAGCTGGAAACAGCCCGCCCGCCAACCCTGCAAGAATTGGCCCATGTCCCGCATCCTCGTCATCGATAACTACGACTCGTTCGTATTTAACTTGGTGCAATACCTAGGCCAACTTGGCGCCGAATGCATCGTTAAGCGAAATGACGAAGTAAGCGTTGAGGAAGCTGGCGAATATGACGGAGTACTTATCTCACCAGGGCCGGGTACTCCAGAAGATGCAGGGATCAGTATCGCGATGATCAAATATTGCGCAGATAAAAACATTCCACTCTTTGGCGTTTGCTTAGGCCACCAAGCAATTGGCGTTGCCTTCGGCGCAACTGTTTCACGTGCGCCCGAGTTACTGCATGGAAAAACTTCGCAAGTTCTGCACGAAGGTAAAGGTGTATTAACCAATCTTCCTTCACCGTTTACCGCAACTCGTTATCACTCGCTAGCGGTAGAACGTGACACCGTAAGTAGTGAATTAGAGATTACTGGTGCAACCGAATCTGGCGTTGTCATGTCGATGCGACATAAATCTTTACCAATTGAAGGTGTGCAGTTCCATCCCGAATCAGTTTTAACTGAACATGGGCATTTGATGCTTGCTAACTGGTTAACACAATGCGGCGATAGAGAAGCGCTCGCAAAGTCTGTGGGCTTATCTCCAGTTGTTGGTAAGCGCGCTTAAACTACGGCGCTTTATTTATTGTAATTGTTACTGGCTTACCAATAGTTTGCGTTGTACCAGCATCAGGTGCTTGGCGAATAACAACGCCAACTGCTTGCGTTGCATCGTAATCATTGAATTCGCGCACTAAGAAACCAGCCTGAATCAAAAGAGTTTTTGCCTGAATCGCTTCAACGCCAATCAAGTTAGGAACTTCAACTTCACCGCTAGCGATAGTTAAGACAACTCCTGTGCCAGCGGTAATTGTTGAACCAGGTTCAGGAAGCACGCTTAATACCGTCCCCTGTGCTTCATCAGAAGGCGCTGCCTCTGTTCTAGCAATTACCAAACCTGCCGCAGCAAGTGAGGTGCGCGCATCAATGAGAGACATTCCAATCAGATCATCCGGCACGATCGCATCACCTGGACCATCAGAGATAGTTAGCGTTACTGCAGAACCCTTTGTTGCTTGGCTCGTTGCAAGTGGAATTTGGCTAGCTACACGATCTTTAGGAATGCGTGGATCAGGCGCACGTTGCACAGTGACCGTGTAATCACCGAGCAGTGCTCGCGCTTGATCTTCAGTGAGGCCAACAACGTTAGGGATTTCATTGCCTAGCGATGGAGTTGAACCGCCGTTGAGTGAAAGGCCTACTACGGCTAGAACGCCAACAAGTAATAGAGATATTCCAGAGATAATTGCGGTGCGACGAGAAACTATTGGCCCACGTGCAACTTTTGTCGAAATACTTTCGCCGGCACGAATTTTATTTAAATCTTCAAGCATTGCGCGCGCAGATATGTAGCGATCTTCTGGTTTCTTAGATAAGGCAACTTCCAACATCACTTCAACACTCTCTGGAAGATCAGGTTGAATTTCGCGAGCAGAAGGAATTGGTCCAGAAACATGTTGGTATGCAATCGAGACTGGAGTTTCACCGGTAAATGGCGGACGGCCAGTCAAAAGTTCAAATAACAAACATCCAGTCGAATAAATATCTGTTGAAGTATCTGCAACTTCACCCAAGGCTTGTTCGGGGGATAAGTACTGCGCTGTACCGACCACGTTCCAGGTACTTGTTAGCGTTGCACCGAGATCATCCATCGCGCGCGCGATTCCGAAATCCATAACCTTTACATCGCCGCCATCGGTAATCATCACGTTGGCAGGTTTGATATCGCGGTGAACAATGCCGCGTTGATGTGAGTAATCAACTGCTTCTAAAATTCCGGCACCGATTTCAAGTGCGCGATCAAGTGGCAAACGTTCGCCGCCATGAATTAATTCGCGAAGAGTGTGGCCAGATACAAGCTCCATAACTATGTATGGCGCAGGTTCTTCACCGGAGTCATAAACGGCAACTACGCCAGGATGGTTTAAACCAGCAGCAGCTTTAGCTTCTTTACGAAAGCGCGAAACGAAAGTTGGATCTTTCGCAAGATCGCTGCGCAGAATCTTTACGGCAACTTCGCGAGATAAACGTTGATCTTGGGCAATATAAACATCGGCCATTCCGCCAGTGCCGATCATGGCCCCAAGTTGGTAGCGGCCGCCCAAAATTTTAGCCATCATGGTTTTGCCGCTCCTAACTTTTCTACTTGGGTGGAACTTTCTTCGACAATATCAGCGATTACTATCGTGACGTTATCCGGTGCACCATTTATATAAGTCGCATCAATCAAGGCATCGACAGCTTCGGCAGCGCCCTTACCTTTGATAAGAGTTTTTATCTCTTTTTCGGTGAGAACCCCACTTAAGCCATCGCTGCACAATAGGTAGCGATCCTGAACTTTTCCTTCGAATACATGAAGTGATGGCTCAAGATTTCCTTCACCCATTAGCGCCTGTGTCAGCATTGAGCGCTGCGGATGTACTTGCGCCTCTGATTCAGAGATAACGCCTTTATCCAATAACTCTTGCAGAACTGTGTGGTCGGCGCTGAGCTGATCAAGGGTATTTCCACGCAGACGATAAGCGCGGGAATCTCCGATATGTAGCAATGAAACCTCATTACCTTTGATGAATAGAGAGGTAAGAGTTGTTCCCATCCCGGCAAGGGCTGGTTCATCGCTAGCGACTGCGCGAATCTGCGCATCGATAGTGTGTAAGGAATTTAGATAAAGATCGCTAGCCGAATCAAGATCAATATTTTCAGAGGTAAATGTTGGAGCAATTTCAGACAGAGTATTGATCGCAACGCTCGATGCAACTTCACCACCAGCATGGCCGCCCATCCCGTCAGCAACAGCGATAACTTGCGAACCAATAAGCGCCGAGTCTTCATTTCCGTTGCGCACCAAACCGAGCGCCGAACGCGCAGCGCATTGGAAGTACAAGGCCTTCATGTAGCGAAGCCTACCTAAGCCAATTAACCTCTCGGTAATCGACGGTTAACTGATTGATGTTAGCCTCGAGCCATGCAGATCTACGCTCACCGCGGAGCCTCTTACGACTTTCCTGAGATGACAATGCTCGCATATGAAAATGCGGTCAAGCAGGGCGCCGATGG
>JAIYCF010000054.1 GCA_027488165.1 Streptomycetaceae bacterium | reverse complement strand
GAATCTCGATAAGCATCGTTCCATTCGCGCCAGGGATGTGGGAAGTCACCGAGTGAATACCGGGTTACATCCCATGGTTCAGCGATCATTTTAAAGTTACGCAGAACTGAATCAGATTCGATAGCCGACATAAGTGAGGAGTTAAAGGCAGTGTGGCTGGTGTACAAAGCAGTCGCTAGATCGAATCGGAAACCATCAACGCCTATTACTTCTACCCACCAGCGAAGTGAATCAATAATGTGGCGAACCGCATGCGGGTTACTGCTAGCTAAGGTATTTCCACAACCGGTGACATCAATGTAATTGCCTTGACCATCTTGGCGATACCAAGCTTTATTGTCGATTCCCTTAAAGGAAAGGGTTGGCCCACCGACTCCACCTTCTGCGGTGTGGTTATAAACAACATCAAGAATGACTTCAATATCGTTCTCATGTAAACGATCAACTGCTTCTTGCAGTTCGGTAATTGGATCGGAAGTTGCTGCATATGCGCCATGTGGTGCAGTGAAGGCAATTGCGTTATAGCCCCAATGATTTTTGCGACCACGATCCCAAATCGTAGGTTCTGTTAAATAAGAATGAATCGGCAAGAGTTCAAGTGCGGTTACACCTAACTTCTTAAGGTGTGCAATGGTGCTGGGATGGCCGAGGGCTTTATATGTACCGCGTTCTTCGGCCGGGATCGCCTCATTCTTTGCGGTAAAGCCCTGCACGTGCGCTTCGTAAATTAAAGTGTTTGCCCAAGGCACAAGTGGGCGATGTATCTCGCGCACTGCGTGGTTTGTAACGACTGAATAAGGAACGTGTCCTGCGCTATCGCGATCATCGCGCACCGTGTTATCACCGCTACCGATTCCATCGCTTGCTACATGTCCATAAATTTCTGGAACATATTGCAACTGGCCATCTAATTGGTGTGTATATGGATCGATAAGTAATTTGTCGGCGTTAAAGCGCACGCCATTTTCTGGTTGCCATGGACCGTAAACGCGATAGCCATAACGTTGTCCGGCTTTAACGCCAGCTAAGTAGCCATGCCAGATTGGTCCGTTGCGATGTGACATCGCAAAACGAGTTTCAACTAACTTGCCATTGACCTCATTGAAGAGGCAGAGCTCGATGGCATCTGCAGCATTTGACCAGATAGCGAAGTTAGCGCCACCGTCGGTGAGAGTGGCACCGAGCGTTCTGGGATCGGCTGGGAGCATGGACTATCGAGCCCTGAAGAGATAGTCGAAGAACATGGCCCTATCTTGCCCTGCAAGTCTTTCTTTTGGCTAACTAGACGGGAGAGATTCTGGCGAATCATGAAAACTATTTCTGCTGCGCTTAATACAACAAGTCCAGGAAGCAGATCAACGCTGCGCTTTAAGAACCAAGGGGTGCCATTTCTTAACATCCACTTGATCGAATCTTTTCGGCTGCGGTTATTTATTGGATCAATCTGCACTTCGCCAATCTCATACCCACGTTGAGTTAAGAGATTGGCATATTGTGCAGCGATAAATTGATGGCCCAGTTTGCTTGGATGCATGCGATCAACATGCCATTTTTCGCGCGCGTAAATATCTTGAAGTGAGCGAGTCTCCATCAGAACTGCACCAAAAGTTTTGCCAAGTTCGCGAGTTGCAGCGTTTACTGCGGCAACTCTGCGACGACAGATACGTCCAATCAAATATGGCATCGGAACAATCTTGGTTGGATCATGCAGTTCAAGCAGCATAATCGTGCAACCCCTAGAAACTAGCTCGAGCAAAGTCTTCCGTAAGTTTTCTGCAAACTTTTGTGGGTTGAAGTTACTGCGCAACAGATCATTTCCGCCCACAACGACGGCCACTAAATCAGGGTTATGCACGAGAATCTTTGGCAGTTGGACTTCCAGCACTTCTGCAGATTTCGCTCCGGGACGAGCAGCATTTATGAAGATTAGTGGCTCTTCAAAAGATTTAGCGAGGTGATAGCTCCACCCCAAGTTATTGCCTTTGCCATCTGAGTCTCCAACGCCAGATGCCGCACTGTCACCGATTACCGCAAAGGTCAGTGGCGCACCCATGGTTACGCCGCCCGCAGAGTCTGGATATTTGGTTTCTTACCAAGCGAGAGCATCTGCGAAATAGTTGAGGACCAAGGGAAGTTCTCTGCTTGATGATGGCAACGGCTGCGCAGAGTCTCATCTGTTTTCAGACGGGCAATGACTTTCTCAATTGCATCAGCAAAATCTTTTCCATTATTTGCAGCGACCTGGCCAACAAAGTCATTGGAGTTGGTTAATAGAAACTCACCTACGGCGCTGGTATTTGAGGCAACAACGGGAGTACCACTGGCTAGAGATTCCAGAGCTGATAGGCAGAAGGTCTCAATTGGTCCAGGTGCAATCGATACATCTGCAGATGCAATAACTGATGCTAGGTACTTCTTATCTGAGATATATCCCAGAAAAGTTACTGGAATATCACGGGAAGATTCATAAAGCTTCTTATGTAGAGGGCCAGTGCCCACATAAATAAGACGAGCGTTAACTCCACGTTGCAATAGCTCGCGCAGCGCTTGGATGGAACGCTCAGGCTTCTTCTCGGGGGAGAGTCGTCCGCAGTGAACCAGAAGTATTTCGCCACCCTTTAGCAACTTAGTCCGTAACTCTAAATCGCGATTCTTTGGCGAGAAGGTCTTTAGATCAACGCCCAGCGGAACTTGAACTAAGTTTTGACTTCCGATCGCAACAAACTCAGATGAAGCAAATTTTGTTGTTGCAATTACATAATCAAAAGAATTTGAAAGTCGCTGATTATGCCAAGCCACAAAACGCTTAGCCGAGAATGGAAGATAAGTCTTAATCAGTCCACGCAAGGTTTCGTGGCTAAATACAAGTGTTGT
>JAIYCF010000128.1 GCA_027488165.1 Streptomycetaceae bacterium | reverse complement strand
TCATTATTTCGGCAGGCGGAAGCTCGTTCTTTGATTACGTTGTTGAAGAGCTTTCCAAGTATTCAGGCGATGCCCATCGTATGTTGCGAAGCGGTGGCTATGTAAGCCATGACCATGTTCATTACGAGGACTTATATCCATTTATGGGTGCGCCAGATGCCGAACGTTTTTATCCAGCGCTAGAACTTTGGGCGCGGGTGCTTAGCGTTCCGGAGAGCGATCTTGCGATCCTGAATTACGGCAAGCGTGATGCGGGTAATGATTTAGATAATCCGCTGCCGATCTTGAAACTGGGGAAGACTCCAGAGGCGTTTGTAGGCGAGATTGAGAAGTTAAATGATCAACATGCCTTTATGAAGTTCGCGCCAGGAACGGCAGTGGTGGGCGACATAATTGGCTGTGGCATATCGCACCCATGTACCAACTTCGATAAATGGCAGTTAATCCCGCTCGTTAATGACAATTACGATGTCATAGATCTAGTACATACTCACTTTTGATTCTAAGATTTAAGCGCAAACCAACTAAGGAGAAAAGAAAATGGCGAACACAACAATCAAGCATGTAACAGCAAAAGGCGCACCAGCACCAGGTGGTTCATACTCACATGGCGTGATCGCAAATGGTTTTCTCTATACCTGCGGAATGGGTCCAGTAGATCCTGCGACAGGCAAGATTGTTGAAGGTGGAGTTGGTCCACAGACTCGTCAGACGCTAATTAACTTGAAGGCGATCCTTGATGAAGTCGGAGCTGATTTCAGCCAAGTTGTAAAGACAACAGCGCACTTGCAGAACGTGGTCGCTGACTTTGCCGAATACGACAAGGTTTATCGCGAATTTCTTACTTCACCATTTCCAGTTCGCACAACTGTCGGATCTGACTTGATCGGTATTTTGGTCGAGATTGACTTTGTGGTTGCGCTTTAAATGACTTACCAATTTGCCGCAGAGTTAGCCGGGCGCACCATCGTCATAACAGGCGGTGGGCGCAGCATCGGCCGCGAGATGGCGCAAGCAGCCGGTGCTGCCAAGATGAAGGTGGCGATTTTAGAAGTCAATCAAGCAAATCTTGAGAAGACCGTTGCCGAGCTAAAGAGTTCTGGCGCAGATGTAACTGGCTACGTTGTTGATTTACAGAACGAGAAAGAGATCAACGATTCGATTGCCCAGATTGAGAAAGACTTTGGAAAGATCGAAGTCTTTGTAAATAACGCGGCTTTCCACGATGCCGAAGATCTGCTTGGGACTTCACTTGAAGTATGGAATAAGACTTTCACGATCAATACCGTGGCGCCATTTCTGTGCATTAAGGCGATCTTGCCGGGGATGATTGCGCGCAAGAGCGGTTCGATAATTAATATCGGAACCGTTAACGCCAAGATGATGATCGGCAGCGATTCATACACCGCCTCAAAGGCTGCGCTGCATGCGATAACTCGCACAGTGGCTGTTCGCTACGGCGCACATGGGGTGCGCTGTAACACCATCGTTCCGGGAACAATTGCTACGGAAATTTGGCAAGAGCGTATTGATAGAAACCCAGCGGTCTTTGAAAATCTAAAGTCTTGGTACCCACTTGGTCGCGTAGGAAAGCCTTCTGATATCGCCGCCGCTGTTTTATATCTAGCATCCGATCAAGCGCCATGGATGACCGGAACCGAATTTGTTGTAGACGGTGGATTACTCGCCGGCTTTGCACCGATGTATCCAGTTGTAGAAGGCTCTGATTAAAGATGGCCGATAACACCTTCACTATTCGCGGAGCCACAATTATTGATGGCTCAGGATCTGCTGGTGTTAAAAACGATCTTGTTGTAATTGAGGGGCGTATCGCCGAAGTCGGCAAGGTGATTAAGGGTAATGAACGCGGCAAGATCGTTGATGCCACTGATTTAACGCTAAGCCCAGGCTTTATCGATATGCATGCGCATTCAGACTTGGCAGTTATCTCAGATCACGAGCATCTATCGAAGGTAACGCAAGGTGTAACTCTTGAAGTAGTCGGACAAGATGGTCTGAGCTATGTGCCATCAGATGATGAAACCTTGGCGGTTCTGCGTGATCAATTGTTTGGTTGGAATGCAGACCCGGCAGGAATTGATTGGAAATTTAGATCGGTAAAAGATTATTTATCTCTAGTAGACCGCGGCGCTGCAGTAAATGTTGCCTATCTAATTCCGCATGGCAATGTGCGAATGCTGGCATGTGGCAATGAACCGGGGGATGCCACACCTGATCAGCTAAAACACCAGTTGGCGCTAGTTGAAGAGGGAATGAAACAAGGCGCAGTCGGAATGTCGGGTGGACTTACCTATGTGCCGGCGATGTATGCCAGCAATGAAGAGATTGCAAAGTTGGCGGCAGTTGTTGCAAAGTACGGCGGCTTTTACTCACCGCACCACCGAAATTACGGTGCAGGTTTTCTAGATGCGATCGATGAATGTATTGAAATCAGCCGTGCATCAAAGTGTGCGCTGAACCTGACGCACTGCCATATGAGCGCGCCGATTTTCCACGATAAGACCGAACTACTCTTTGAAAAGTTAGCTAAGGCCGAACTAAGCGGCGTTGATGTAACTCTTGATTCTTATCCATATTTGGCAGGGTCTACCTACTTGCATGCGCTGCTGCCATCATGGTGCCAGGCAGGCGATAAGGCAGCAATGATTGCGCGGATTAAAGATCCGCAGAATCGTTTAAAGATTATCAATAACCTTAATGTCTCAGGTTCCGACGGCAACCAAGGTGGCGTCGTCAACTGGGCCTGCATTGTTATCGCAGGTGTGACCCAGAAACATAATGAGAAGTACGTTGGCGTTTACTTAATTGAGGCGGCAAAGGCTGAAGGTAAAGATCCAGTTGAGTTCTATCTTGATTTAATCGTTGATGAAGATTTCAAAGTCTCCTGCATTCTGCATTCAGGGTATGAACCAAATGTGCGTGCGATCATGCAGCACCCAAAACATATGGTTGGAACCGATGGAATCCTCACCGGAAACCGTCCGCACCCACGTGGTTACGGAACCTTTGCTAGATATCTAGGTGTTTACGCGCGCGAAGAGAAGATTCTTACGATGGAGGGCGCAATCAATCGCATGACTGGCCGCCCTGCCAAACGTTTATCGCTTAAGGATCGCGGCTTAATTCGCACAGGTTACATCGCAGATCTAACGCTCTTTGATGCCGCAACGGTAAAAGATCGTGCAACATATGAAGAACCACGAGTACCTGCAGCAGGATTTGAAGATGTTTGGATCGGTGGAATCAAAACTTTAAATAGCGGCAAGCGAACCGGCGAACTGCCAGGTAAGGCAGTGCGCGGAAATAGCTAATTAGCTAGTGAATTTGCGACCCAAGTTAAATCTCGCGGGCGCCAAGTATCTAGCAAGTAGAAATCAATATCTGCAGTTCCTAGCGCGGCTAAGGCAGCAACTTTTTCGCGCAGCGTCTTCTCATCGGTGTTATCTGGAAATGTTGGGCGCAAGATTGGTTTTAAACGCATCTTGAGGCGATCTGCGTAATGTTTATAGATTGCTCCAACTTCAGCCGGGCTCTTTCGGTAAACCAGTGGCTCAAAGGCGGTAAGCGAGTTAACGATTGATTGTGGATCTATGCCTACTAACCAACTTAAATCTAAAGGCGTTGCTGAGTTCATATCGAGAAGAGTTGATTGATCAACATATGAAACTTCTACGCCAGAAGCTGATGCGATTCTAAAGATCTCGGCGTAAACAGCGGCCAGGGTTGCCTCTCTTGTCTTTAGATATTCCAAGATTTCTGTACCCACAATTTCGGCAAGTGCTGCCTTGGTAACAGGTTGTCCTAGCCAAGGATCTTTATCGGTTAAGAATGGCTGCAGAGCCTTTTGCACTTTCTCTTTTAGTTGTGCGCCGCTGCCGCCTGTGCGATCGAAGTTTGCGATACAAGATGGGCAGAAACAGAGCGAGAATAAGAATTCGGTGGTTTCACTTAGCTCCATAAAGAAACGTTCGTGGTGTTCGCCGTGGCGTGCGCCATGCCAGTGCATAGATTCCATGGCGATTGATTTAATGCCGCGCGAGCTTAAATCGGCAACGAGTCCAAAGGCGTATTGCGCAACTCGTGGATTAGAGGGGCAGAGTTCGGATAAAAACTTGTTACCGAGTGCGTTTTCAACGGTTGCAGATGGTTCGACAAAGCCGATGCCCGAGTTATGCATAAAGACTGCCCAGGCGTTTACATCAAGACCGAGTTTCTTGGCTGCGGTTAGAACACCTTCTAGCATTGAGTTATCGGGTGAATGATCGGTTTTGCTGGGGTGAATAGCATCGCTTGAATACTTGCTTGCATCTGGAAGGTAATAGTGAAAACCATCTGACAGGTATTCCAGTTGTGGACCTTGGCGCAATAAGAAATCACGGGATGCGTGATAGTTAAGCGCCAAGTTGATACCGGTAAAGCCGGCAGCCTTTAGCTCGGAAAGTACCTCGTGAGCGTCCTGGCGGAAGAAGGTATAGGGGAGCGTGAATGCATTGGCGCGCATTCTTAAATTACTTAACGCTTCCTGCAGTTAGCCCACCAACTAGGTACTTCTCGATACTGATGAAGAGAATAACGACAGGAACAATTGCAATCGCAGTTGTTGTGAAGAGATATTCCCAGGCAACGTCGTACTGCCCGATGAAGGTGGTGATACCCGTTGAAATCGGTTGTCTTGTAGGCGAACTAATTACCGTTAGCGCGACGGTGAATTCGTTCCAGGTTGAAACGAAGGTAAAGATAACAGCCGTTACAAGTCCAGGAAGTGTTACTGGAAGTACAACGCGACGAAGTGATTGGAAGCGGGTGCAACCATCGACCATGGCCGCTTCTTCAATTTCAACTGGAACACTGGCAAAGAAGCCAGAGAGCAGCCAAACCGCAAAGGCCAAGTTGAATCCGGCGTTGACGATAATTAGCGCTGCCCAGGTATCTAGCAAGCCGAAGAATTTAACTTCGCGGAAAATACCGATGATCAGCGCAGTTGGCGAGAACATCTGGGTGGCAAGAACTAGCAGCAAGAATGCGCTACGACCCTTAAAGCGATTTCGTGCGACGTAATACGCAGCAGGCACTGAAACAACTAATACCAATAGCGTTGCGCAGATAGAGACGATAACGCTGGCACGGAGGAAGTTTCCGATTGGAGCAACAGACCAGACTTCAAGGTAGTTATCGAACTGCCAAGACTGTGGCAGGCGCTTCATCGGGAATGCATAGAGCTCTTCATTTGGCTTGAGCGAAGTCAAGAGCATGTTTATATATGGATATATAAAGAAGAGCCCGATCATGTAGGCGCTAAAAGCGGTAGCTGCCTTCTTTGGAGTCCAGACGAACTTCACTTTATCCTTCTTCACTTTTGCGCTCATCTCGTTCTTCTTCTCTAAGGTCTTCATGCTTGATCTCGAGTCGCTTTAGTTACACGGAGGTAGATCAGAACAATCAACATAATGAAGGCGAAGTTGATTACACCGAGTGCGGTAGATGGACCCATGTTGTATTCAACGAAGGCCATCTTGTAGGCAAAGGTGATCATGGTGTCGGTGTCATATCCCGGCCCTCCTCGCGTGAGCGCCCAGATTATGGGGAAGGAGTTAAAGACGTTAATTAAGTTGATAATCGTTGCGATCAGCAGCGCATTACGTAGCAACGGGAATTTAATGCGACGGTAAATCTGCCAAGGGCCTGCGCCATCTACTTGTGAAGCTTCGACGATGTCATTTGGAATCGACTGTAGGCCGGCCAAGATTACGAATGTCGTAAAGGGAATTGATACAAATACTGCAACCCAGACAAGTACGAAGAATGAATAACGGGGATCGCGTAGCCAGTCAACTGGTTGTCCATCTTGGAGTCCAAGTTGTTGAAGAGTTAAGTTGAATTCACCAGAAGTTAGTTCAAGGATCCACTTCCAGATAATTGAAGTCATAACCACTGATGCGGCCCAAGGGACGATCATCGCCCAGCGCACAAACTTGCGACCTGGGAAGTTCTGATTAATCAATTGCGCAAGCGGAAGTGAGAGCGCAACGGTAATTGAAACAACTGCAAAGACCCAGATAAGGGTTCGAACTGCAATCGTTTTTAGATCTGGATTTTCAAATAAAAGTCGATAGTTGCCGAGGCCGAAGAAGCCTTCTAGGACACCTGCAGATGTAATTTTAGTTAGCGAAATTCTAATTAATTCAATTGCTGGCCAGACCACAACTAGAAGAATTAAGAGAAGTGATGGGCCAATCCAAGGAAGGGCGCTAAGGGTTGAATTCGCCGGGCGTCGATTCTTTACTTTTTTCTCGGCAATACCTGTCGCGGTCAACTCAATTGCTCCTTAGTTAATTATTAATTTATGAAATAGGGCCTTGGCGGCTATTAACCTACCAAGGCCCTACCTCACTTACCTCGTATTACTTATTGCTTACTTAACGCCTGCTTCAACAGCAACCTTTTGGATCTTATCTAGAACGCCCTTAGGGTCCTTGATAACGCCAGTACCAATCTGAGTTTGGATTGATCCTGAGACCTTAGGCCATGCTGCTAGATCTCCTGGGTAGAAGATTGCATTTGGCAGTTGCTCAATGAATGGAAGCAATGAAGAGTCCACAGCTGATGAAGCTGACTTAGTTGCTGGAATAAATCCACCAGCAGCTCTTAGGAACCCTGCGTAGTTAGTTGGCTGGAACAAGAAGTTTAGCCAAGCCTTTACAGCTGCTTCGTTTCCTGGCTTCTTAAATGCCATGAAGTAATCCTGCACGCCGAGAGTAATTGGCTTACCCTTTGGTGAGTGTGGGAATGGAGCTACGCCGTAATCAACCTTGCTCTTGTAATCCTTCAATGTTGATGGGAAGAACACAGAAGCGTTGATCATTGCAATGCGGCCTTGGCTAAATAGCTTGAAGGCATCAGTGCGGTTTGTTGAAGCTGGGCTTGGCTGTGTTAGTCCAGCCTTTACCAATGAAGTTAGGTAGTTCATTGTCTCAAGGTTTTCCTTTGAGTTGATAACCCACTTCTTTGCCTTATCGTCGAAGTAGCGACCGTTGTTACCACCGGTCCAGATTGCGAATTCAGCCTGAGCTTCTTCAGATCCGAGTGGGAGTCCGATTGGGTAAACACGTGGGTACTTCTTCTTGATCTTCTTTGCAGCAGCGGTTACTTCAGCCCATGTTGTTGGGACCTTTGTAACACCTGATGTGTAGAGAAGTTGCTTGTTGTAGAAGAACATACGAGCTGAAGCTAGATCTGGAACAGCATATGCAACTCCGTTGTACTTTGAGTTGTCGATAAATGCTGGTACGAAGTCTGCCATTGTCTTAGCATCAAAAATATCTGTTGCCTTGTATAGGAGACCTGCAGCTGCGTAATCTGAGAATGTGTTGAGGTTCAAAA
Source organism: Streptomycetaceae bacterium (assembly GCA_027488165.1). Classification (GTDB taxonomy): domain Bacteria; phylum Actinomycetota; class Actinomycetes; order Nanopelagicales; family Nanopelagicaceae; genus Planktophila. Next base: position 897 of record JAIYCF010000128.1, on the reverse strand, counting down.
TATCTGGTGTTGAATCTGTCGCCACCAAAGTACGTCCCTTAACAAGAATGTCATCCCACGAAAGATTTGTGTGTTCGACCTTGATTGTTGGGTTCGCAGCCATGAAGCGTGCGTTTAGATCTGCATAGTATGCAGGCATCGCATCTGTGTAGTTAGGTGTGATGATCTTGATCGTTGTGTTTGCCTGAGCTGGCGCAACGCTCAAAACTGATGCTGATAGCGCAACTGCTGCTACAGCACTTAGTTTCCGTAGACCGATCTTCTTCATTTATGTTTCTCCTTGGTCAGAGCATCAGCTCTGAGTTCTAGTAGTTTTATGAAATCAACAGGCAGGGGTGCCTGGCGTTTTCAGTACCTACACCTCACCACTACGCCTATTCAGGCGCAAGGTAGTGGCCATAACAAATTGGTAACGCAGGTCCCGAGCCATTCTCGATTCCTGGCCAAACGACCATAATCAGCCTATGGATCACTCAGGATTTAATAAGGTCGCAGGGGTGGGGATAGCCCAATGAGCGCTAATGAGGTCATTCGCCAGATAGCCAAGGACTTTTTTGAACAGATCTGGAACCAGGGTGATGAAAGTGCGATCGACCGGTTTATCTCCGAAAACACAGTCGGTAACGATCCGCAGTTTGGAACCGGCCGAGAAAGCTTCAGAGCCAAGTGGCGCGAATGGCAGAGCGCATTTCCAGATATTCATTTTCGCGTTGATGATGTGATTGTCGAAGGCAATCAAGTTGTAACTAAATGGCATTTAACCGGAACTCAGACGGGCGAATTAGAAGGTATGCCACCATCTAATAAGAAGGTCGCCGTTGATGGTGTGAGTATTGATCAGATCGAAAATGGCATGGTCGTTTCTGGCTTTGATGCTTGGGATTCGCTTAACTTCCG
>JAIYCF010000019.1 GCA_027488165.1 Streptomycetaceae bacterium | reverse complement strand
GCCTCTCGGACTAAACGATCAGCGATTAGCCGTCCTTGTGCAGTTAATTGGAAGGCGCCGTCAATTAACTCTAAATGGCCTGATGATTTATAAGCCTCTAAATTTTCTTTTGCGCTATCTGTCAATAGTGAAAGTGAAAGCCCAGTACGCATGCGGATCGCCAACATAATTGATTCATCACGCAATTGTTCAGTAGTTAAATCCTCTGAATCTGCAATTGGTGATTCACCATTAAATAACTTCTGCCTATATGCCGTTGGATGTTTCACATTCCAGAAACGCTTGGCATCAATATGTGAATGCGCTCCGGGTCCAAGTCCCCACCAATTAGCGCTCTTCCAGTATGCAATATTGTGTAGACATTCTTTGCCCGGCTTTGCCCAGTTAGAAAGTTCGTACCAATTCAAACCTGCGTCATTGCACATCTGATCGACCAGTAAATACATATCAGCCATCAGATCATCATTGGGCATTGTTAAATCACCGCGTTTGATCTGCGCTGCAAGTTTGGTACCGGTCTCAACAATTAACGCATAGGCGCTGATGTGATCGATATCCAGCGATAGCGCCTCGGTTACGGTGCTTCGCCAATCTTCCAGCGATTCACCAGGTGTTCCGTAAATTAGATCAACGCTGATGCTTTCAAAACCTGCAGCGCGCGCCATATCAACAGCGCGCTTCACATTGGCTGGATTGTGGGTGCGATCTAGAACTGCCAAGACATGTGGCTGCGCTGACTGCATTCCAAATGAGATGCGGTTAAAGCCTGCCGCTAAATATCCCTGCAACTTTTCTTCAGTGACTGAATCCGGGTTAGCTTCAAGAGTTATCTCGCAATCTGCAGTTAAGCCATTGCGCCCCTTAATCGCTGTGATCACGCGCCCTAAATCATGGGCTGGCAATAGCGAGGGCGTGCCACCCCCAAAGAAGATTGTTGGAACTTGATCTTTAGGTGCGCTCTCTAGTTCACGCAGTACGGCATCGATGTAATCGTTGGAGACGATCTCAAGAGTTGCGCCATCTTGTAACTCAGATGGGGTGTACGTATTGAAGTCGCAATACCCGCATCGCTTAATGCAGTACGGGATATGTACGTAGAAAGAGAGCACGATCAGTCTTGCTTACGCGCAGCTTTAATCTTTTCGATATCAGCATCTGTGGCAAGGGCTGCAACGAAGGCTTCTTGTGGAACTTCAACGCGTCCCACCATCTTCATGCGCTTCTTTCCTTCCTTCTGCTTCTCCAGAAGTTTGCGCTTACGAGAAATATCTCCGCCGTAACACTTAGCAAGAACATCTTTGCGAATAGCGCGGATACTCTCGCGCGCAATGATGCGCGAACCAATGGCAGCCTGAATAGGAACTTCAAATTGTTGGCGCGGAATAAGTTCGCGAAGTTTGCCGGTCATCATCACGCCGTACGAGTAAGCCTTATCGCGGTGAACAATTGCGCTGAAAGCATCGACTGCTTCGCCCTGTAGCAAAATATCGACCTTAACGAGATTGCCTTCTTCATCACCGAGTTCTTCATAATCAAGTGAGGCATAACCCTTGGTGCGGCTCTTTAATTGATCAAAGAAGTCGAAGACGATTTCAGCAAGTGGCAAGGTGTAGCGAATTTCCACGCGATCTTCAGAGATGTAATCCATACCTTGCATGGTGCCGCGACGTTCTTGGCAGAGCTCCATGATGGTGCCGATGTATTCAGATGGCGCGAGGATGGTGCACTTTACGATCGGCTCCTTTACAGAGTTAATCTTGCCATCAGGAAATTCTGATGGGTTAGTGACTATAAATTCTTTGCCATCTTCAAGCGTTACGCGGTAGACCACGTTAGGTGCAGTTGAAATCAAACTGATTCCGGATTCGCGCTCTAGACGCTCGCGCACAATCTCCATGTGAAGTAGACCAAGGAAGCCGCAACGGAAACCAAAACCAAGTGCGGCAGAGCTCTCTGGTTCGTAAACCAGAGCAGCATCATTTAACTGCAACTTATCTAACGCATCGCGAAGCAATGGAAAATCTGCTCCATCTAGTGGGAAGAGACCAGAGAACACCATCGGCTTAGGATCTTTATAGCCCGCTAGTGCGGTCTTGGTTGGGTTTTGATAGTTAGTAACAGTGTCACCAACACGAGATTGACGAACATCTTTTACACCGGTAATTAAATAACCTACTTCGCCAACGCCTAAGCCTTTACTTGGCAGCGGTTCTGGTGAGATAACGCCGACTTCAAGTGCTTCATGGCGAACGCCAGTTGAGAACATTTGAATCTGTTCGCGTGGATTTAATCGTCCATCGATAACACGAACATAGGTAACTACACCGCGATATGAGTCATAGACCGAGTCAAAGATAAGTGCGCGCGCAGGTGCGTTGGCATCGCCAACTGGTGCCGGAATCTGCGCGACGATTTGGTCGAGAAGATCAGCAACGCCATCGCCAGTTTTTCCAGATACACGTAAGCAATCTTCAGGTTGGCAACCGATTAAGCGAGCAAGTTCTGCAGCAAATTTTTCTGGCTGCGCATTTGGTAGATCGATCTTATTGAGAACCGGAATAATTGTTAGATTGCTCTCCATCGCCAAGTAAAGGTTGGCAAGAGTCTGCGCTTCGATTCCTTGTGCGCAGTCAACGAGCAACACTGCGCCTTCGCAGGCAGCGAGCGAGCGCGAAACTTCGTAGGTAAAGTCAACGTGCCCAGGAGTATCGATCATATTGAGGATGTATTCCTGGCCGTCG
>JAIYCF010000098.1 GCA_027488165.1 Streptomycetaceae bacterium | reverse complement strand
CAATCGGGTGCTTAGCTCAGTGGTAGAGCGTCTCGTTTACACCGAGAATGTCGGGGGTTCGAAACCCTCAGCGCCCACAAGAAAATTACATATGCTGGAAAAAACTCATTGGAGGCACGTATGAAAGCGACCCCAAGTGATCAGCGCTCCATACTCGATATTCAAAACTTCGATTTCACCACTACATCTTTAAATGCCAAAGCCGCTGGCCTTCCCGAGATTGCGGCAATTAACTCATTAACCATTAAGCAAAATAATGCTCGTGATCTACGTATCGCTGCAGAGACTGAGCTAAACGATGTAAAGCGAGAGTTAACCCGCGCCGAAACCGACGTCGAACAAGTTGTCTCACGTATAAATCGAGATGAGGCGCGGCTAGCATCTGGAACTGGCGCGGCTAAAGAACTTGAGCAGTTGCAACACGAATTAGTTTCACTAGCGGCTCGTAGAGCCGAACTAGAAGAAGTAGAGCTAGAAATCATGATGCGCGTTGATGGTATTAAAGAACGTATTGCTTCACTTAGCGCCGAAGAAAACGCTCACGCGGCAGAGATCGCTAACTTGGAAATTTCTAAAGAAAATGCCCTAACTATTATCTTCGCCGATTTAAAGGCTGCAGCAGATGATCGTGCAAAGACCGTAGCCAGCGTTAACCCCGAGCTACTGGCGCTCTACGAAAAGATTCGTGCCAGCAATAACGGTACTGGCGCAGCCGCCCTTATCGGCAATCAATGCAAAGGTTGCCACTTAACTTTAAATACCATCGAACTTCAACGTATTGCAGGTTTGCCTGAAGACGAACTCGTACGTTGCGAAGAATGCCGGTGCATATTGGTGCGAGGTCTATAAATGGCGCGCAGTTTCAAATTAACCGCTGATGGCGGCTCTCGCGGCAACCCAGGTCCAGCTGGTTATGGAGCAGTTGTAACCGAAGGTGGCAAGATCGTTGCCGAGCTCTTTGATGTAATCGGAATTGCCACCAATAACGTTGCTGAATACAGCGGGCTACTTGCCGGCGTAAGCCACATTAATAAATTAGATCCTGCAGCAACCGTTGAAGTTGCAATGGATTCAAAGTTAGTTGTTGAGCAGATGTCTGGGCGTTGGCAGATTAAGCATGCTGATATGCGTGATCTTGCAAAGCAATGCCGAGCAGCCCATGATCCATCGCTAGTTAAGTATTCATGGATTCCACGTGATGAAAATTCACATGCCGATCGCTTGGCGAATAAAGCCCTTGATGGAGGATCGGAACATAAACCCGAACCACAGCGGCAACAAAATTACTTATCCGAACGCTTACGTAGCGAAGAAGTTCCCACAGCGCTTTATCTGGTTCGCCATGGTGAGACTGTGTTAACTCCAATGCGTAAGTTCTCTGGAACTGGTCCGCTAAATCCCGAGTTAACTGAAAAGGGTTTATCGCAAGCAGCAGCTGTGGCCAAGGAGATCGCAAAGTTAAAGCCAGAAGTTTTGATTGCCTCACCGCTGATGCGTACAACTCAAACCGCACAGGCGATTGCTGATGCGACTGGACTTGAAATCAAATTTGATGAGATTTGGTACGAACTCTCGTTCGGAGATTGGGATGGTCTCGCATTTGAAGAAGTGAAAGAGAAGTTTCCAGATGAATACCAAGCATGGCTAAATTCATCTTCATATGCCCCTGCAGGTGGTGAGTCATATGATCAAGGAGGCATCCGCGTTGAAGAAGCACTTGAAAAAGTTGCCGCCGAATATCCTGGTCAGCGCGTCGTCGTAGTAACTCACAACGGAGTCATTAAATTAGCGGCACAGATTGTTACCGGGGCACCCACCGAAGCGGTCTTTCATATAGATGCTGCCCCATGTTCGATCACATCAATATCTATTTGGCCATCAGATGGTTTGCGTGCATTGCGCAGCCTTAACGAGACAGGACACTTTCGCCCATGATTTCATCTACTGAATGGCTAATAACCGTTGGAGTTCTAGCAACTGTAATTGTCTTTGACTTAGCACTTGCGATCATTCGTCGAAACAAAGAGACAACTACCAAAGAGGCGCTCTTCTGGACGCTCTTTTACGTAGCTGCAGCAATTGCTTTTGGTTTGCTAATGCCACGTTGGACATCCGATCAACTTCGCACCGAATTCTTTGCAGGCTGGCTAACAGAGTATGCGCTCTCGGTCGACAATATCTTCGTCTTTATCATTCTGATTTCAACTCTTAAAGTTAAGAAAGAATCTCAACAACTAGTACTTCTTTTTGGAATTCTGGTTGCAATTGTCCTGCGCGTAATTCTTATCTTCGCAGGCGTGGCCTTGGTATCTCGCTTCACATCGGCCTTCTACTTCTTTGGCGCTTTCTTGATCTTCACAGCATGGAAGCTGATCAACGAAAAAGAAGAAGTTGAAGAAGATGAGGGAAGACTCATTACCTTCCTACGCAACCGTGGATTAAGCACCTTCGCTATCGCGCTAATTGCTCTTGGTATTACCGATCTAGTCTTCGCGCTCGATTCGATCCCAGCAATTCTTGGACTAACAACCAGTAGTTACGTTGTTATCACAGCAAATATCTTCGCTCTAATGGGTCTGCGCCAGCTGTACTTCTTGTTGCAAGGCGCAATGGATCGCTTGATTCACCTAGGGCGCGGACTCTCATTTATCTTGGCATTTATCGGTGTAAAGATGATCCTGCATGCATTACACGAAAATGGCGTGCACGTTGTTGATATTTCACTAGAGGTTAGCTTGACCGTAATCGTTTCTACTTTGGCGATTACCGCACTCACCAGCCTCTACGCTACGCGTGATTCAGTCAAAGAAGATAATGGCATTTCGTAACACCCACTAATTCGCGTATCCTTATTTACGAAGAGTCGCCCGGATCACCGCGTTGTAGCAATACACCGAGGAAAGTCCGGACTTCACAGAGCAAGGTGGTGGGTAACGCCCACCCGGAGAAATCCGCGGGATTAGTGCCACAGAAAATAGACCGCACATGCAAATGTGTAAGGGTGAAACGGTGGTGTAAGAGACCACCAGTATTTGTAGTGATGCAGATAGCTTGGTAAACCCCACCTGAAGCAAGACCACGCAGATGGCGTTTGAGAACTGCTCGTTCGAGCCATCGGGTAGGTTGCTTGAATCTGTAAGCAATTACAGATCTAGATGGATGGTGATCCGTTCGCAAGAACGACAGGATCCGGCTTACAGGGCGACTCTTCTCTTGTTCTCCCAAGCGTAAATCTCTGCTCGAGGCGAGATACTCAATCTTTCACATGGAAATTCGGCAACTCCCCCTTTATCCTTTTACAATGTTGTTAAAGGCAGTAATGAAGCGATGGCTAGCCGTGCCTCTTGCTGCTCTTTTTCTTCTTTTTAGTACAGGGGCTGCAGCGGCACCTGACTGCCATATTGAATCGACGGTACAGCCGCCTAGCCAATCTGAGGTAGTTCATAGTCATACAGGACAACCGCATAGTCATTCATCTCAAGTAACCACCAGTGCTGCCTCAAATTCTAAAGAAACTCTTCTCTCTTTTGGTAGCAACCTTAACAACGAAATATGTATAGTCGTTGGATTTATCGTATTGCTTTTGCTTCGCTACTCACGAGCGATGAGATCAATGCTGACGATAAAGCAATTTTCTCTACCGAGATATCAGCTACCCCTATTTCTGTCTAAAAATCTGGGTTACCTCAATTTAAATCATCTTCAGTTGGGGATTATTCGCATCTAGTCCTTCTCTCGTCCATAGATTAACTTCGAGAAAAGGAATTTTTATGCACAAAAAAATCATTGTTTTATTGTTCGCTGTTGGGGTCATTCTGATTCCAAATAGCGCTAATGCTTCGACGCATGCAAAGTCATTACAAAATTTGGGGATGAATGAAATCATGTTTGCCCAGATGATGATTCCGCATCACGCTCAAGCGATTTCTATGTCTGCAACTGCTCTCAAGAAGAGTCGCAATCAAGAGATCTTAAAGCTGTCTCGGCAGATAAAGAGCCTGCAAAGTTCTGAGACTTCCCAACTTACTTATTGGCT
>JAIYCF010000102.1 GCA_027488165.1 Streptomycetaceae bacterium | reverse complement strand
TCTGTCACCGTGCGAGTTCCTGCCAAGGTAAATCTGCAATTGGCAGTCGGCCCACGTGAGGCCGATGGATTCCACAATCTCGTTACCGTTTTTCAAGCGATCTCAATTTATGACGATGTCACAATCACAAAATCTGCACCAGGTAACGGAATCACTATTTCGATCATCGGCGACCACACGCATGGGGTGCCAGCAGATTCCACAAATTTGGCAGTAAAGGCAGCGCAATTAATTGCCAATGAGTATGACTTTGTGATCGATGCTCATATTGAAGTAAATAAATCGATCCCAGTGGCGGGCGGAATGGCTGGTGGTAGCGCCGATGCGGCAGCCGTGATCGTTGGAGTAAATGATCTTTACGAACTCGAAATGTCTCGAGAAGAGATGCATGAATTTGGCTCGCAACTGGGCAGTGATGTGCCATTTATGATTTCTGGTGGCACCGCAATTGGTCAGGGACGTGGTGATCAATTAACTGCAGCGCTATCGCGCGGTACGTATCACTGGGTTCTAGCGCTATCGACAGTTGGCTTATCAACTCCGGCTGTTTATCAAGAGTGCGATCGACTGCGCGCTGGTTTAGATATCGCAGCGCCGCAGACTAGCGATGCGCTCATGCAATCTTTGCTTGCCGCAGATTCAAAGGCAGTTGGCCAGGCTCTGCATAATGATCTGCAATCGGCGGCATGTTCACTGCGCCCTGCTTTAACTTTAGTTTTAGATGTGGGCGAAGAATACGGCGCACTCGGTTCGATCGTTTCTGGTTCAGGGCCAACAGTCGCATTCTTAGTTGCTGATGAAGAGCAAGGTTTAGATCTGGCAGTTGCGTTAACTTCTAGTGGAGTTGTTGGCAGCGTTGCCCGTGCCTATGGCCCAGTGCATGGTGCGAAAGTTATCTAGTTTTCTTCGAGATGCGCAGCGAGTGCGCTAAGTAAATCTGCCAGTGCAACTTTCTGTTCGCGCGTTAAACCTTTTAACAATTCCCGCTCGTGTTCAAGCAAACCTTCTAGGGCTTTATCAACTGCGCGCATTCCGGAAGCGGTCAAAGTTACGAGTGAGCCGCGGCCGTCATCTGGATCTGGTTGGCGAGTAATTAACTTCAACTCTTCTAAACGATCTAAACGATTTGTCATGGTGCCACTTGTTACCAGCGTTTCTTGCATCAGTGCACCAGGGGAGAGTTGATAAGGATCGCCTGCGCGACGAAGAGCTGCTAAAACATCGAAGCCCCAAGTTTCTAGGTCAGCGAAAGCATCGCGACGGGCGATATCTAAATTTCGAGAGATACGAGAAATACGGCTAAGCACCGCAAAGGGGCTGATATCTAAATCGGGGCGCTCGCGCTTCCAATCCGCGATTAGGCGGTCTACTTCATCACGGTGCGCGCTCATAGGTCTAGAGGATATATCTCTTGCCGATATTGGCCCCAATGGTCGCGAGCACACATAGATATGAGGGAGAATATGCGTTCCGCCATTGTGTAGTGGCTAGCACATGGGCCTTTGAAGCCCAGGGTCCAGGATCGATACCTGGTGGCGGAGCAATATTTATTGCCCGCCGATAGAACTGGCGGAGCCACCAAATGAATTACCCGCACCAGTTAGACTTACATCATGAGTGCAAATCTCGAAACGGTTGTTGTTCTCGCCGCCGGTGAAGGCACTCGCATGAAATCATCAACTCCAAAGGTCTTGCACGAAGTTGCTGGTCGCTCACTTGTTGGCCATGTTCTTCACGCAGTTAACGAACTAGCCCCAAAGCAAGTGCGGGTAGTTGTTGGCGCAGGACGCGAAGCAGTTGAAGAACATCTGCGCGAAGTCGCACCAAGCGTCACAACAGTTTTCCAAGAACGTCGTGGTGGCACTGGCCATGCAACGCAGTTAGCGCTCGCAGGTACAGATATTTCCGGAACGATCTTGATCTTGGCGGGCGATACTCCAATGCTTACTGGTGAATCACTCAAGCAACTTCTCGCCACCCATCATGAAGGCGGCTTCACCGCATCAGTTTTAACTGCAGAACATCCTGATCCAACTGGCTACGGGCGCATTGTTCGCGGCGATGATGGCTCACTTCTTCGTATTGTTGAAGAACGTGATGCCGATGATTTTGTTAAGGCAATCTACGAAGTGAATTCGGGCGTTTACGCATTCGATGCCAAGAAACTTGCCGGAGCAATTGGCAAGTTAACTAACGACAATTCACAGGGCGAACTTTATCTAACTGATGTAATCGAAATTCTGCGCAATGAAGGCGGCACTATTGCTGCTGCGCTAATTGAAGATTTCGTCGAAATCCTGGGCGTTAACGATCGTGTGCAGTTAGCTGAAAGTGCAGCTTTGCTCCGCGATCGAATCAACGAAGGTTTTATGCGCGCAGGTGTCACAATCGTTGATCCAACAACAACCTGGATTGATTCGACAGCCCAGATCAAAAGCGATGTAACTATTTATCCGGGTACTGCAATTTTGGGATCTTCCAATGTGGCAACTGGCGCAGTTATCGGGCCGCGTACAACTCTTGAATCTTGTAACGTTCTTGAAGGTGCAAACGTTGTTGAATCTAATTGTTTTGAAGCAACTATTGGCGCCGGTGCAAACGTTGGTCCTTATTCATATCTTCGCAAAGACACTGTTCTCGGGAAAAACTCTAAAGTCGGTTCTTTTGTGGAAATGAAAAATGCCAGCGTGGGCGAAGGTTCAAAAGTTCCACATCTGTCTTATGTTGGCGATGCCACAATCGGTGAAGGTTCAAATATTGGTGCAGCCACGATCTTTGTTAACTACGACGGTGTAGAAAAGCACCACACCACCGTTGGTGACCATGTCCGTATCGGAAGCGATTCGATGTTGGTTGCACCAGTTTCAATTGGTGACGGGGCTTACACCGCTGCCGGATCTGTAATCACTGAAGATGTTCCTGCTGGTGCCATGGGTGTCGCTAGAGGTAAGCAACGAAATGTATTAGGTTGGGTCATGCGCAAGCGATCCGGCACTAAATCTGCAATAGCCGCTGAAGCTTCAGAAAAACGCAACGAGAAGAAAGGCTAATTTCCTTGAGCGAAATTCGTTTGTCCTCAGAGAAAAGACTTCGACTCTTTTCAGGCCGCGGATTTCCAGAGCTCAGCGAAGCAGTCGCCGCAGAACTCGGTATTCCACTAACACCAACATCTGCATATGACTTTGCAAATGGTGAAATCTTTGTTCGCTTCGAAGAATCTGTTCGTGGTTGCGATGCCTTCGTTCTGCAGAGCCACACCGCACCAGTAAATAAACAGATCATGGAACAACTAATCATGATCGATGCCCTAAAGCGCGCATCAGCAAAGCGCATCACAGTTGTTGCACCGTTCTATGGTTATGCCCGTCAAGATAAGAAGCACCGCGGTCGCGAGCCAATCACCGCGCGTTTGATGGCAGATCTCTATAAAACTGCTGGAGCAGATCGTTTGATGGTTGTTGATCTACACACTTCCCAAATCCAAGGTTTCTTTGATGGTCCAGTTGATCACTTATTCGCACTTCCAATGCTGGCAAATTATGTTGGCAGTAAAGTAGATCGCACCCGCTTAACAATTGTTTCTCCAGACTCTGGCCGCGTACGCGTCGCCGAGCGCTGGTCAGAACTTCTTGGCGGTTGCCCAATCGCATTCATTCACAAAACACGCGATCCACGCGTTCCAAATGAATCCGTAACCGGCAAAGTCGTTGGTGAAGTATCGGGCCAAACCTGCGTAGTTATTGATGACATGATCGATACTGCAGGAACAATCACTAAAGCGGTAGATGCGCTATTTGCAGCAGGTGCAAAAGAAGTAATCGTCGCAGCAACTCACGCTGTCTTTTCAGGCCCAGCAGTTGATCGCTTAAAGGCTTCTAAGGTCACCGAAGTAGTTGTTACCGATTCACTTCCGATCGATGAAGATAAGCGCTTCGATGGGCTGACCGTGCTCTCAATTGCACCGCTTCTGGCTCGTGCGATCCGGGAAGTCTTCGAAGATGGCTCCGTAACAAGCCTTTTTGACGGACACAGCTAACCCGCGCTAACCTTTGCCCAGGTTTCCGGCGAGGGTGAAAAACTCCGTAATCGACGGTAAGGATTTAACTCCTGCTGGAACTTCGTGTACTACCCGAGGTATTTCAGAAGCAATTAACAAACAGGAGAAATTAAAATGGCAGAAATCAAGATCACCGGCACAACACGTACTGAGTTCGGCAAGGGTGCGTCACGTCGTGCACGCGTAGCAGGTCTTGTTCCTGCAGTTATCTACGGCCACGGCGAGAAGCCACAGCACATCACACTTCCAGCGCGCGAACTTGGCGTTGCTTTGAAGCAATCAAACGTTCTCCTTCAAATCGATATCGATGGCAAGGATCAACTAACACTTCCAAAGGCGATCGTTCGCCATCCGCTAAAGCAGATCCTTGAGCACATCGATCTAGTTGCAGTTCGTCGTGGCGAAAAAGTTACTGTTGCAGTTCCTGTTCACACAGAAGGCGAACACGATCGTGACGGAATTCTTGAGCACGTTAACCACACAATTGAAGTTGAAGTTGAAGCAACTGCTATTCCTTCATTCTTCACACTCGATCTAACTGGCCTTGCAGCAGGTCACTCACTCTATGCAGAGAACGTTGTTCTACCTGCTTCAGTTAAGTTGATCTCTGATCCAAAGATGATCGTTGTTCACCTCTCAGAGCGTTCAACAGCGGTTGAAGAAGTTGCAGTTGCAGCTCCTGCGGCAGATGCAGCGGCTCCAGCAGCTGATGCAGAGAAGAAGGACTAAAAAGCCTTACTCTTTCTCCTGTGAGTTCATCTCCTTGGATAGTTGTTGGCCTCGGTAACCCGGGCGAACAATACGAAGCCACTCGCCATAACGTTGGCCAGATGGTTATCGATGAACTCGCTAAACGCCATAACGTAAAACTCAGTACCCATAAGTCACGCACCGACATCGCCGCCTACAAGTTAGGCGTCGGTGTCGATGCTTTTTCGGTGATCCTTGCCAAGTCAAAGAGCTACATGAACGAATCCGGCGGACCGATTAAGGCGTTAGCAAACTTCTATTCAGTAGAACCGCAACAAGTGATTGTTCTTCATGACGAACTAGATATTCCATTTGCCGCAATTCGATCCAAGATTGCCGGTGGCGATAACGGTCACAACGGTTTGAAATCACTCACCTCATCTTTCGGCACCGCTGAGTATTACCGAGTTCGACTCGGTATCGGCCGCCCCATGGGACAGCAAGATCCTGCCGATTTTGTTCTAAAGCAATTCAGTAAAGAAGAGAAGAAGGATTTAGGAGAGTTTCTAGATCGCGGCGCAGATGTTGTTGAATCTCTTATTACAAAAGGACTTGATTTCACCCAGTCCAAGTTTAACTCTTAGGTTAATTCTTAAATCAGCCGGTATTGCGAAGACCAGCGGCCACACCATTAATAGTTAACAAGAGCGCGCGGATAAGCATCGCATCTGATGAATCACCTGCGGTACGTACGCGGTGAAGCAAGTTAACCTGCAATAGATGTAGCGGAGAAAGATAGGCATCGCGAACCTGCAAGGTACGCGCCAAGATTGGCTGATCTCCAAGCAGAGTATCTTTTTCGGTGAGCGCCAAAATTTCCTTGATAGTTAAATCAAATTCTTCAGTGATCGTGTCGAGGAAGTGATGTAGTTCGGCTGGAACTAAAGTCTCTACATAACGCTTTGCGGTTACTAGATCTGTCTTAGCTAACGTCATTTCAACATTGCTAATGAAGGTATGGAAGAAGTGCCACTCTCTAAGCATCTTCTTCAAAACATCAGATTTGCCAGCCTCGCGCGCCGCCTTAAGGCCAGTGCCAACGCCGAACCAACCAGGAACGATCTGACGTGATTGCGTCCATCCAAATACCCATGGAATTGCACGCAGTGAATCAAGTCCGCCGGCCGCATCTGGGCGACGTGATGGACGTGAGCCCAAGAAGAGATTTCCTAATTGTTCTACTGGCGTAGACGCGTAGAAGTAGGCAGGAAGATCTGGATGATCAATTAATTTGCGATAGCGCGCAAAAGAGTTATCGCTGATCAGAGTCATGCACTCATTCCACTTAGCGAGATCTTCTGGGCTTTGGCGTGCGGCGCGGTTAAGAATTGTTGCTTCAAGGGAAGCCGCAAGAGTTAACTCAACATTTTCGCGGGCAAGGGCAGGAAGTGCGTATTTATCGCTAATTACTTCACCTTGTTCGGTCATCTTTATCTGACCATCAACTGATCCCCAAGGAAGTGCAACAAGGGCATCGTATGTTGGTCCGCCACCGCGACCGACAGAACCACCGCGGCCATGGAATAAGCGAAGCTTCACGCCGTGTTTCATAGCGACATCGCGCAATTTACGTTGTGCGCGGTGGATCTCCCACTGGCTAGTTGCAATACCGGCATCTTTATTTGAATCGGAATATCCGAGCATGACTTCTTGTATGTCGCCGCGAAGTGAAACCAGCGAACGATAAGTTGGATCCGACAATAGTTTTTCTAAGATTTCACCAGCAGAACGCAGTTCTGCAACGGTTTCAAGCAGCGGGGCAAAACCAATCTTTGCTACCTTCTTATTGAGATCGACAAGTCCGGCAGCCTTACCAATGACTGCGGCAGCAACTAGATCATCTGCACCCTTAGTCATTGAGATTATGTAAGTTTCGATAACTTCTGATCCATAGCGACCGATCAGATC
>JAIYCF010000136.1 GCA_027488165.1 Streptomycetaceae bacterium | reverse complement strand
CGCGCTGCCAATAACCAAGAAACTCGTTCACCAAACCTTGAACTATTTATTCTCGGTGGCCAACCAATCAAGGAACCTGTTGCCTGGATGGGGCCATTTGTAATGAATACCAAGCGCGAAGTACTACAAGCATTCGAAGATTTCCAGAAGGGTTTACTTGGCTCAATCCCTGCGATTTATAAGGAAGATGCCAAGCGTCCTGTGAACCGCACCGACAAACTCAGCGGTGATGTTCTGGACGTCCATAACGCTCCGACTGAGCTGCAAGAGAAGTAAGGGAAACCTTCAAGAGGCGACTGTGTAGTTATCTTTTCAGTTGCCGATGGAGGTTGACTGACTGATCTATGCGGCGCAATAAGTTCATGAGGCGACTGTGTAGTTATCTTTTCAGTCGCCGACGGACTTTTGCGCCGGTTTGGAAGAGTTAGAATGTGCTCATGAATCCGCAGAAAGTCCTTTTGTACTATGGCTTCACACCCATAGCTGACCCTGTCGCGATTCAACTCTGGCAGAAAAATCTTTGCGAAGCGTTAAACCTAAAGGGCCGTATTTTGATTTCTCCAACAGGGATCAACGGCACAGTCGGTGGAGACATCGATGATCTTCGCAAATATGTGAAGTACACCAAGAAGTATCCGGGCTTTAAGAAGATCGGCTTTAAGTGGTCGCAAGGCACCGGAAATGAATTCCCAAAACTTTATGTAGCAGTTAAGAAAGAACTCGTTGCCTTCGATAATCCTGATGAAATTAAAGTTGATGAAAAGGGTGTCATCGGCGGCGGTCAGCATCTTCGCCCAGAACAGGTTCATGAGCTAGTTAAAGAACGCGGCGATGACGTTGTCTTCTTCGATGGCCGCAATCAATTTGAAGCCAAGATCGGTAAGTTTAAGAACGCGATTGTTCCTGATGTAGATACTTCACGTGATTTTGTCCGCGAAATTGAAAGTGGAAAGTACGACCACTTAAAGGAAAAGCCGGTCGTCACTTACTGCACTGGCGGAATCCGCTGCGAGATCTTGTCAGTTGTAATGAAGAACCGTGGATTTAAAGAGGTCTATCAAATCGACGGTGGCATCGTTAAATACGGTGAGAAATTTGCCGATGACGGTCTTTGGGAAGGCTCGCTCTATACCTTTGACTCACGTATGGCGATTGATTTCTCAACCAAGACCAAAGTCATTGGTGAGTGCGAAATTTGTCAGGCGCCAAGCAAGATCTTCCGCAATTGCCGCACCAAGACTTGCCACGAATTAATCCTGCTCTGCGATTCCTGCAACGATCTACCAGCGACCTCGAAGTGCACGCACGATCAATCTAAAGTGCGCGACTCCGAGATGGTTGGCTAGTTAATTTATTAAAGAGCCTTGAGCGCGCTAACAACTTTAGTTAGCGAAGCTTTGGCATCACCAAAGAGCAACATCGTCTTTGGATCATAGAGAAGTTCATTCTCAATACCTGCAAAGCCCGGACGCATTGAGCGCTTTAGGAAAATAACATTTGCAGAGTTAGAAACTTCCAAAATTGGCATTCCGTAAATTGGGCAACCTGGAGTTGTCTGCGCTGCAGGGTTAACCACGTCATTTGCACCGATAACAATGGCCACATCGGTCTGACCAAATGTTGGGTTAACTTCATCCATTTCAGCTAATTGATCGTAAGGAACATTGGCTTCAGCGAGAAGTACGTTCATATGTCCTGGCATACGACCTGCAACTGGGTGGATTCCGTAGGCAACATCGATGCCCTTAGAGATCATCAAGTCAGCGAGTTCGCGCACTGTGTGCTGTGCTTGCGCAACAGCTAAACCGAAACCAGGAACTATCACAACGCGACGTGCATAGTTAAGAAGAATGGCAACGTCATCTGGAGAACCAGAACGCACTGGACGTTCTTCGCCAGCAGCTGCAGCATCTTGTGGCTTTGCAGTGAATGCACCGAACAAAGTTCCAAACAATGAGCGACCCATCGCATCAGCCATCAAGCGGGTAAGAATTGTTCCGGATGCACCAACCAAAGTTCCGGCGATGATCAGAAGAGTTGAATCAAGAACGTATCCGCTCGCCGCAACTGTTAGACCGGTAAACGCGTTAAGCAATGAGATAACGATCGGCACATCTGCGCCACCAACTGGAAGTACGAAGAGAACACCGAATAGCAGCGAAAGCGCTGCCAGAATTAATAGCGGGGTAGTGCCAAGAGCAACAACAACCCAACCAGAAACGCCTAGAACCGCAGCCAAAGTAGCGGCAATTACAAAGCGTCCACCAGGGAAAACAACTGGACGAGTTGTCATCAACTCTTGAAGTTTCAAGAAGGTAATAATCGAACCGCTGAACGAGACGCAACCAACAACTACAGTGAAGACGGTAAAGATTACGACTGCAGTTGAAGCACCATCGCCAAGTGCAAGATATTCCACAATTGCAACCAGCGCTGCAGCACCGCCACCAACGCCATTAAATAGCGCAACAAGCTGTGGCATCTGAGTCATCTGAACTCTGCGCGCTGCTGGCACACCAATCAGCGAACCAACTGCGATTGCGCCGACGATCCAACCAAGGTTGTTTAGTGGCGCGTTATAGGCAAAGACAACCAAGGTTGCAATCGTTGCACCGAGTGCACCGATTAGATTTCCGCGACGAGCGGTCTTTGGGTGAGATAAACCTTTGAGAGCAAGGATGAAGCAGACGCCGGCTGCAAGACCGATTAAGTCATACATAGTGCGGTTCATTTATCTGCTCCCTTCTTATTTCCTTTAAACATTTCGAGCATGCGATCTGTAACGACAAAGCCGCCGATCATGTTGATAGTTGCCAGTATTATTGCGGCAACAGAAAGAGATAGTTCGAGCGTAGTTTCGCTGTGATCGGCGACGATAATCGCACCGACCAAAATAACGCCGTGAATAGCGTTGGCACCTGACATAAGAGGTGTGTGCAGAGTTGAGGAAACCTTTGAGACAACTTCAAAACCCACAAATACTGCGAGTACGAAGATTGAGACGATCGCCATTGCATCCATTACTTGGCTCCTCCTGCACTTGGGTCGCGTCGCTGGCCACCATGAGTAACCGCCGATGCATTGATGATTTCATCTGCAAAGTCGAGATTTAGCGCAACTGGTGCGCCATCTTTTGTTCCAGTTGTCATCAAAGTCAACAAGTTAACGACATTTCGTGAATACAAACTTGATGCGTGGAATGGCAGTTGGCTTGGAACATCTTTACCGCCCCAAATACGAACTCCACCAGCTGTAACAACTACTTCACCAGGCTTTGAACCTTCAACGTTTCCGCCTGTCTCAGCAGCTAAATCAACAATTACTGTGCCAGGTTCCATCGCATCGATCATCGCTTGTGTCATCAAACGAGGAGCAGTGCGACCCGGTACAGCAGCGGTTGTAATAACCACATGTGATTTTGCGATGTAAGGAGTTAGAAGTTCACGTTGTTTTGCAGCGCGTTCTTCAGTCATCTCGCGCGCATAACCGCCGGCTCCTTCAAGAGATTCCAATTCGAGTTGGATAAATGTGGCACCCATTGATTTAACTTCATCTGCAGAAGATGGGCGAACATCATATGCAGAAACAACTGCGCCTAGACGACGAGCAGTTGCAATCGCTTGCAAGCCTGCAACGCCTGCACCGAGCACTAATACCTGAGCCGGTGTAACTGTTCCGGCTGCAGTCATTAAGAGCGGGAAGAATCGTGGAGACATTTCAGCGCCGACAAGTACAGCGCGATATCCAGCGCACAAAGCTTGAGATGTAAGAGCATCCATTGATTGAGCGCGTGAGATACGAGGCACTAACTCAAGAGAAAATGCGGTGACGCCTGCTTTGATAGCGGCGTCAATTGAATCTACAGCTGTAACAGTAGATAGGAATGAAATGGTGATTGCACCACTCTTTAGCGTTGCCATCTGAGCTGGTGTTAGCGGCTGAACAGAGAGAACAACATCTGCTCCGGCAAGAACATCGCCCTTAACTACAGATGCACCTGCTGCAGCGTAAGCAGCATCAGTTCCCTGTGAGTTATCGCCAGCACCTGATTGGATAACGACTTCATATCCAAGGCGAGTTAACTTATTGATGATGTCAGGAACTAGCGCTACGCGCTTTTCTCCTGCTTTAACTTCTAATGGGACGGCTACACGCATGGACAAACCATACTTGCTGATCTAATTACCTGCGAGTTCTCCGCGGGTGAGGTGATAGAGCAAGGCTTGAATTGTTGTGCGGCGGTGATAGGCCTCGCGCCAAATGACCGACTTTGGCCCATCGATCACAGAAGCTGCAACCTCTTCACCACGGTGTGCTGGCAAGCAGTGCATGAAGATTGAATCCTGTTCAGTTAACGCCATCAACTTATCTGTTACAGCAAATGGTGCTAACACTTTCATTTTCTCTGCGCGCTCTGCCTCGGGATCTCCCATCGACATCCAAACATCGGTATATAGAACGCTTGCGCCTTGTGATGCTGATTCAGGATCGTTGGTTACTTCAATCTTTGCGCCAGTTTTTTCGGCAATCTTTTTTGCTTGCGCAACTACATCAGCACTTGGTGCCCATTTCCCATCGGGAGTTGCCGCAACAACATGTGCGCCCATAATTGCGCCCATGGTTAACCAAGCATGGGACATATTGTTTCCATCGCCAAGGTAAACAAATTTTCTTCCCTTTATATCTCTGCCAAATGTCTCGCGGATTGTTAACCAGTCGGCAAGTAACTGAGTTGGATGATCGTCATCAGTTAAAGCGTTGATTACAGGTATTGAAGCGTTTGCTCCAAGTTCATCGACATCAGATTGATCGAAGGTTCTGATAATCAAAGCGTCGCAATATCCGCTAATGATTTTTGCGGTATCGGCGATAGTTTCGCCACGTCCTAATTGCAGTTCATCTCCGCGAATAAATATTGGAGTACCGCCAAGGTGGGCAACTGCAGTTTCAGATGAAAGACGGGTACGAGTTGAAGGCTTTGTCATATAAATCGCAACGGATTTGTTCTTTAGACAATCCTGAGAACGAAGTGGGTTCTTGGCGAATTCGGCTGCAGTGTTAAGCAGCAAATCAACATCGGCTCGCGATAAATCAGCCGTGCGCAGCAAGTCCTTCATCTTCAAATTCTACCTGCTGCCACTATCCTTTCGGACATGGGTATTTTCCGTAAGAACTCTCCTGAATTAGAGGGCGATACTGATCTACTTACCCGTCCCGATCTCCAAGAAGATGATGGGGGCCACGATCGATTTGCGCACTATGTAAAGAAGGAAAAGATCGTCGAATCTGCGGTCACCGGTAAAGCAGTACGAGCGCTTTGCGGCAAGAAATGGATCCCATCGCGCGATCCTGAAAAATATCCAGTCTGTCCAGTCTGTAAAGAAATCTATGACGGCCTCCCGCGCAAATCATCTGACAAGTAAATTATTAGCCGTTGTATTCGCTCTAAGCGTTGTTTTTTCACCGCAAGCGCATAGCGCTAACCAACCTCGCAAGATATTGACGGGGTGGATTCCTTACTACTCCATGAAGACTTCTCTTCCTGCGGCGCTAAATAACGCCGATTTAATTAAAGAGGTAATGCCATTTTGGTACACCTTGAAATTTAATGGCAAAACCAAAGAAGCCTTTGTCAGTGATTTATATGTAAGAGGAAATCCAAGTATTCCAATTGCAACTCCACTTGCGGCGATGCGGGCAGCTGGCTTTCAGATTATTCCAACAATTACCGATGGCACAGATAAGTTAGTTCTATCAAACTTGCTCGCCAATCCAACGAGCAGAACCCAGGTTGCCAAGACTCTGCATAGCTATGTAATGGTCAACAACTTTGACGGTATCGATTTAGATTTTGAGGGTTTTGCATTTGTTGATGGAAATTCGACGTGGGCAAAAACTGCACCAGGTTGGGTTGCTTTAGTTAAAGAACTCTCTGCGATGCTGCGCGCGGATAATAAATTGCTATCTGTTTCAACACCGTACAACTTCAACCCTGCCGAACGACAGAAGGGTTACACGGTCTATGCCTGGCCGCAGATCGCTCCATACATTGATCGCTTAAGAATCATGACTTACGACTATTCAGTTTCTAAAGTTGGTCCAATCGGACCACTTGCTTGGACAGAGAAAACGGTTGCTTATGCCGCTTCAATCATGCCGGCTTCAAAGGTTTATCTCGGACTTGCTGGTTATGGTCGTGACTGGGTAACTAAGGTTGAAGGCGTATGTCCTGCACCTTTTGCGAGTGCGATCAAAGTTGGCGCAAAGGCTGCAACTTTTGTAATGCGTGATGCCGCAGCGCTTGCCGCAAGTTACAAAGTAACGCCGGTATTTGACACCAAATTTGGCGAAGCAACATTTACATATACAAAGTCATATGAAGGAACTACTGCAGACGGTCGCTCCACTATGTGTAATGCAACTCGTACCGCTTGGTACCAGAACGCACAGAGTTATAAGTTGCGAAGCGAACTCGTAGCCAAATATAAATTAGGCGGCGTAACTGCTTGGACTTTGGGCATGGAAGAGCCGCTTGCCATGGAAGCCATTCGCCAGACTGCACTAGGTATTGCACCAGTAAAAGTTGTGAGCGCACTGAACGTTGATAAGACCTCGGCGCTTTATGGAAATTCAGTTTCGATTTCTGCGCAATTGAACTTAGAGGATAAATCACCTGCTGCAAACCTTCCATTAAGAATTGAAGGCAAGAGTGCGAACGATGCCACTTGGCGCATACTTGGAACAGCAGCCACGGGAGTCGACGGAAGATTTACAACGCCAATTCTCTTAGGCAAAGCAACCGCTATCCGTATTGCAACTGATGGCACATGGGAGCGCGCTGAATCTTTGAGTAATGAAATCTCAATCTTGATCGATCGCACAATTTCTATTTCGGCACCAGGAACGGTAAAAGCGAATTCTTCTTTTGCAATCGACGGAGTAGTTCGTCCACGAAGTGCTGGCGCTCAACTTTCGCTAATGAAATTTAGCGCGGGTACTTGGAAGAAGGTTGCGGTCGCAACCACCAATGAGCAAGGCGTCTTCGCCTTTGCTATAGAGAAAGAGCCGCGACAGGTAGCGCGTTATCAAATAATTGTCGAAGGCGATCAACTTTGGCGTCAGGTAGCTGCTCCAGAGTTCTCTATCATTATCCGGTGATGGTTAAGACTGATACTCAAATCGAAGAGCAGATTCGCGCAATCTTCTCTGGCGATACTCCCTGGGTCACCATCGTTTGGGATGATCCAGTAAACCTAATGACCTATGTAACTTATGTTTTGATGGAGCTCTTTGGTTTCTCGAAAGAGAAAGCCCACGAGTTAATGATGAAAATTCACACCGAAGGTAAAGCGATTGTTTCAACAGGAAGTCGCGAAGAGATGGAACATGATGTGGCTCGCCTTCACGAATACGGCCTCTGGGCAACTTTGCAACGCGGAGACCAAGCGCTATGACATCTGAAGGATTTAAACGCCACGGAAGTAATTCATATGTTGCTCAATTTGCTGAAAATGAACGCGAAATTTTAATTAACTTGGCTGAACAAATCATTGAACTACTTGCCGAACGCGTAGACCATGGACACGAAGATCCACTTGCCGCCATGGTTGGAATAACAACACATGATGCACCACCCGAAGATGAAGTACTGCATCGCCTCTTGCCCAATGCTTATCAAGATCAAGTAGATTCGGCAGAGTTTCGTAGATATACCGAATCAACGCTTCGCAATAAGAAGCAAGCCCATGCCATGGCGATGCGAATGTATTTAAAGAGCGCAAAAGATGGAACAGTTGATCTTGATCACGATAGCGCCAACGCTTGGCTTGGCGCAGTTAACGATATTCGCTTAGCGCTCGGTGTTCGTTTAAATGTTCAAGAACGAACCAGCGATGAATTAGAACTTTTAGCTCCTGATGATCCGCTGCGTGGCGTGTACATCGTTTACGGATGGCTCGGTTGGTTGCAAGAAGGTTTGTTAGCAGCGCTTATGGATGAGAGTTAGGATACGACTCTTATGTCACTAACTATTTCTAGAGCTTTCGTCGATGCAATTGTTGAGCAATCGCGTGCTGAGTATCCAGATGAATGCTGTGGCGTAATTCTTGGTCCAGTAGGTAAGAACACCCCGGTGCGCTTAAAGCCGATGATAAATGCGGCTCACTCGCCGACTTTCTATGAATTTGATCCAAAAGATTTATTGGCGCTCTATCGCGAAGTAGACGATAACGATGAGGAAATTGTTGTTATCTATCACTCGCACACTGAGACCGAAGCCTTTCCATCCCGCACGGATATCGCATATGCCGGCGAACCAGGTGCGCACTATGTCTTGGTCTCTAGCCGCAAAGAGATTGCACCTGCAATTGAATTCCGCTCTTTCCGAATAATCGATGGAGTCGTCACCGAGGAAGAAGTTTCAATTACCGATTAGCCCCAATCTTGGCCATAATAAGGTCATGAGCATCGATGTACGTATCCCAACAATTCTTCGTCCTTTCACTAAGGATCAAAAAGCGGTAACTGCAAGCGGAACAACACTTAGCGCGGTTATCTCAGATCTCGATGCGCAATACCCAGGAATTGGCGATCGCCTCCTTGAAAACGGTGCGCTCCGCCGCTTTATTAACATTTATGTAAACGATGAAGATGTTCGCTTTCTCGGAAGTTTAGAAGCGCCAGTTAAAGATGGTGATTCAGTAACAATTCTTCCTGCTGTCGCTGGTGGTTAATTTTGTCGCGTTACGACTCTCTAGAAGCATCGGTAGGTAATACACCGCTCATCGGTTTGCCTCGACTCTCACCTGCTCCAAACGTTCGTCTCTGGGCGAAGATGGAAGATCGCAATCCAACTGGTTCGATTAAAGATCGCACAGCGATCTCAATGATTAACGAAGCTGAAAAGAGCGGCCAGTTAAAACCTGGTGCCACAATTTTGGAACCCACAAGTGGTAATACCGGAATCTCACTTGCGATGGCGGCAAAGGTTCGCGGCTATAAATTAATTTGTGTAATGCCAGAGAACACAAGTCCTGAGCGTCGCCAACTCCTTGAGATGTGGGGCGCCAAGATAATTTCATCTCCCGCTGCTGGAGGATCGAATGAAGCGGTGCGCGTTGCCAAAGAATTAGCTTCGCAGAACCCAGATTGGGTTTTTCTCTATCAATATGGCAATCCCGCAAATACCAAGGCGCATTACGAAGGTACGGGCCCAGAAATATTTAAAGATCTTCCAACCATCACACACTTTGTGGCAGGACTTGGAACAACTGGGACTTTGATGGGCGCTGGTCGCTATCTACGCGAGCAGAACCCAGATGTTCAAATCATCGCCGCTGAACCACGTTACGGTGAAGTTGTTTACGGACTAAGAAATATTGATGAAGGCTTTGTTCCAGAGTTATATGACGCATCTGTTCTGACTCGTCGCTTTTCAGTAGGTGCAGAAGATTCAGTACGTCGCGTACGCGAGCTACTTGAAGTTGAAGGAATTTTTGCCGGCATTTCAACTGGTGCGATTTTGCATGCGGCGATCGCAATGGCTAATGAGGCCCTTGCTGCAGGACGCGATGCAGATATTGCATTTATCGTCTGTGATGCGGGCTGGAAATATCTTTCAACTGGTATTTATGGTTCAGAGATTGAAGAAGCAACCGAAGGGCTCGACGGCACGCTCTGGGCTTAAGGTGTGAGGCGGTAGTCTTGCCCTGTGAGCGATGCACCAATCGGAATATTCGATTCAGGAGTCGGCGGTTTAACCGTCGCACGTGCAATTCTCGACCAACTTCCAAATGAATCTACGCTCTATGTAGGCGATACCGCGCGCGGTCCTTATGGTCCAAGACCACTTGCTGAAGTTCGCACCTTCGCACTCGAAACTCTCGACTATCTAGTTGAGCAAGGCGTGAAAGCTTTGGTAATCGCCTGTAACACTGCAAGTGCTGCGATGTTGCGCGATGCCCGCGAGCGTTACTCCATTCCAGTAATTGAAGTGATTCAACCTGCAGTTCGTCGCGCAGTTGCGGCTACTCGCACTGGTCGTATCGGTGTAATTGGTACACGCGCAACCATTGATTCGAAAGCTTACTTAGATGCATTTGCTGCGGCACCACAATTAGAAATTACTTCGATCGCCTGCCCGTTATTTGTGGAATTTGTTGAGCGCGGTGAAACATCAGGAGAGGCAATTACTAAGGTCGCACGTGAATACCTAAAGCCAGTCATGGATGCTGATGTAGATACCTTGGTATTAGGTTGCACCCACTACCCACTTTTAACAGGCGTAATTTCCTATGTAATGGGCAATAACGTCTCACTCGTATCTAGCGCAGAAGAGACTGCAAAAGATCTTTACCGAACACTTGTAGAAAATTCACTGCTGCGCGCTCCATCTTCTACCCCTGCAACGCATCGCTTCTTAGCTACCGGAGATTCGGCAGCATTCGAAGTTTTGGCACGTCGATTCTTGGGACCTGAAGTGGGTACCGTGCAACACATAGATCACCTCCGATAAAACCGAATAAATAGAATGGAAGCCAATGGCACGCAACGACGGAAGAACAAATAGCCAGCTGCGCGAAGTTAAAGTAACGCGCAAATGGTTAGACCATGCTGAAGGCTCAGTCTTGGTTGAATTCGGAAAGACTCGTGTTCTCTGCGTTGCATCATTTACGCCAGGTGTTCCACGTTGGTTAAAAGATTCTGGAAAAGGTTGGGTAACTTCGGAATATGCAATGTTGCCACGTGCAACTCACACCCGTTCTGATCGTGAAAGCGTTAAGGGAAAGCTCGGCGGACGCACTCAAGAAATCTCGCGCCTAGTCGGTCGTTCACTTCGTGCGATTGTGGATATGAAGGAACTTGGCGAAAACACAATTGTTATTGACTGCGATGTCTTGCAGGCAGATGGCGGAACACGCACTGCGGCAATTACAGGTGCTTATGTTGCTCTCGCTGATGCAATTTCTTGGGCGAAGTCACAAGGCCATATCAAGGCAGATTCAAAGCCGTTAAGTGATTCCGTTGCCGCAGTCTCTGTTGGAATCATTGATGGTGTTCCAATGCTCGATCTTTGCTACGAAGAAGATGTGCGCGCCGATACCGATATGAACGTTGTCTGCAGTGGCGATGGGCGCTTTATCGAAGTTCAAGGAACTGCCGAAGGCGTGCCATTTGATCGCAACTTACTTGATTCACTTCTTGATCTCGCAGTCGCTGGCTGTGTAGAACTCGGCGAAATTCAAAAGGCCGCACTAGCCAAGTGAGTTCAACACAAACTCCTCATAAATTACTTCTCGCAACGCGCAATAAAGGCAAGATCGAAGAGTTTCGTCGAATCTTGGAAGACATTGCTGCAGGGCAGATTGAATTAGTAGGCCTTGATCAATTTCCTAACCTCCATGATGTTGATGAAACCGGTTCAACTTTTGAAGAGAATGCTTTGTTAAAGGCGCGTGAGATGTGTGAAGCATCAGGAATTCCGGCGATTGCAGACGACAGCGGACTTTGCGTTGATTATTTAAATGGTGATCCTGGAGTATTCTCTGCGCGCTGGGCGGGAAGCCATGGTGATGACAAAGCAAACATTGCAAAAGTTTTGACCTCACTTGCAGATGTTCCAGATGAGAAGCGCAGCGCACACTTCACTTGCGTTGCGGCACTGGCTTTGCCCGATGGCCGCACCCACGTTGAAGAAGGAAAGTTCGAAGGTTGGATACTGCGTGAGCCGATTGGGGATCAGGGATTTGGCTACGATCCAATTTTCCGTCCTGATGGTTACTCAATATCTAGCGCACAAATGAGCGCGGAGGAGAAGGATGCGATAAGCCATCGCGGAAAATCACTCCGCGCTATAGCACCCCATGTCATCAATTTGCTCAACTCCCTAGGCTAAACTTGGCCTATACGAGTTAGTTCAAACCCTGATCGTTTCCAATTTTCAAAGGAGTCACATCGTGGCAGTTAAGAAGAAAGCACCGGCTAAGAAGAAGGCCGCAGCGAAAAAAGTTGTGAAGAAGGTTGCCAAGAAGGCTCCAGCTAAGAAGAAGGCCGCAGCCAAGAAGGTTGTGAAGAAGGCTGCTAAGAAAGCGCCTGCAAAGAAGAAGGCCGCAGCCAAGAAGGTTGTGAAGAAGGCCGCTAAGAAAGCACCAGCGCGTAAGAAGAGTGCAGTTAAGAAATCTGCATCAGCTAATAACTTTGTAGTCCCACCAGTACCAGTTGGTGGAGTTAAGCGCCCTGCTTCAGTAAGCGTTTCAACAACTCCTGCACCAAAGGTTGCGCCAGCGGCTAAGCCAAGTGCAGCGCCAAAGCAATCAACATCACCTCGTGTATTGATCGCAGCAATCATCGGTATCGCGCTTCTTGCAATCGTTGTTATCTCACGTCCTGCATCAGATGGCGATGACGTTGCGCCAGTTGCATCAGCATCAGCGACAGCAACTGAATCAGCAGCGCCAGAGATGTCAGAGGAAGCAACTCCAGAGGCAACTGAGCCAGCTGCAACAGGTGAAGCAGTTGCTGCAGTTGCAGCGCCAGGTCGCTTTATCGGAAACTGGAAAGATTCATCTAAGTCAGTAATGGTTATTACATGGAAGGCGCCAGCTGCAACTGCTGGTCTAACTGGTTATAAGTTTGAAGTTCGCTCAGGTATGGGCGAGTGGAGAGAAGCCGGTGTTCTTCCAGCAGATCAACTCTCAATTGAATTCACAAAGGCTTCAACTGATAGTTCAACATCATTCCGAGTTTCATCAATGTACTCAGATGGTCAAATCGCAACTGCCAAGGCATTTGGATTCGCCGGTCAGTTCGAGTAATTTATAAAAAATAACCCTCACCAATTTGGTGGGGGTTATTTTTTTATCCTAATTAAGTAAGTTTTGTTTCGATAGCGGCGACGTAGGCACGAACTCCTGCTGGCACTAGATGCACACCATCGGGAGCGAAGTATTCGGTGCGGCCTTGAGAAATCTGATCCCACGGAATTATTGAGATATTGGAATAGTTCGCTGCGACCTCGTTAATCAAGGCGTTATTAGCCTCTTTCCAAGGTCGTGGAACCGCGGTGTTAACCACGATCGCCTTAGGAGCAGATTTCACCGCTTCAAAAATATCGACAACTTGATCGCGAGTTAGCGCGTTGTTGTTTCCTAAGTTGAATACAACTGTTGAGCTCTTCACCTTTTCGCCATCTACCTTCATAACTTCTAGCAATTCAGGCGCTTGTCGGCCTACGCGAGCGTTAATCAAGGCAATTGGGTGGTTGGCCTCAATTTCAGATCTAATACCAAGAATTACTGAATCACCTGTTACCCACAAGCCCGGATCAGCGCTATCTACAATCGCTGTGATTGGCCTATTTGCATCCTTTAACGACTGCGCTAACGCCTTGTTCTTATCTTCAATTTCAATCAGGGCATTCAAGGAGATAGTTGCCGCCAACAGAAGAATGTATGTAGAAGCAAACCAAACGACAATTTTCTGCCGTTTGCGCACGTACGGAGTGCGGTACTTCATTCCTTTAAACCAGTAAGCAACAGCGCCACTTCTAATTGGTAGTTCCACGAGCCGTAGAGAAATATCGGCTAATGCGAGCACCACCAAGATTCGCAAAGTAAAGAGCGCCCAATCTTCACCATCTAGATCAACTTGCGGGCGCGAGATTTGAAAGATCACCCAGTGCCACAAGTAAATTGCATAAGAGCGCTCTCCAATCCAAAGGAGAACGCGATTGCGCAAAAGTGGTGCAAAGCGAGATGCGGGATGCACAATTGAAATCAGAATTGCGGTACCAAAGATTCCGGCTAATGGAAAAGCGATTCGGTAAAGCGCAGGATTTGATTGATCGATGAGTAAGAAGGTGGCCAGGATTCCGACAAAACCAAAGACGCCAACACCGTCGATGAAATCTTGCGCTCTACGGCTAACTTCGGGACGGAAATTCTGGGGGATCCAACTAACTGCAAGCGCTGCACCCAAGAAGAGACCGATGCTGTGGGTATCTGTACCAAAGTAAATATGGCTAACTTTTGAAGTATTTGAAGAATCTACTTGGAAGGAGACCAACATCAAGACGATTCCCGATGTCATTGCAATTACCAGAGCTGCAACAGAAATCAGTTTCTTGCCGAAGAAGCGGAGCACCAAAAGGAGAATAAGCGGCCAGATTAAGTAGAACTGGGCCTCAACAGCTAGAGACCAGGTGTGCTGAAGAAGTGGCGGCCGGCCACTACTTTCAAAGTAATCCTGCTCATTAAATACTAGCCACCAGTTCATGCCGCCAAAGATTGAGAAAGGGGCATCGGTTAAGAATTTCTTAGTTGTATCAGGAGCCCAAAGCCCAACCACAATTGAGGTCACAATCAACATAAACAACAGCGGCGGAAGCAATCTACGAATTCGCGCCATATAAAAATCGCGCAGATCTAAACCGCCACGCTGTTGAATTGAATCAAGAAGCAAGCGAGTAATTACATAACCAGAGATAACAAAGAAGAGATCGACTCCAAGAAATCCACCCGGAATCCATTCCAGACCAAGGTGATAGAGCATTACCGCAATTACTGCGACAGCGCGCAGTCCATCAATTGCAGGGATGTATTGGATACCGCGTTTGGTAGCCATATTAATTACCGGCGCTTGGCAGGTTTTTTCTTAGCCGCGCTCTTTTTTGGTGCAGATTTCTTTGCAGGTGCAGCAAGGGCTGGCTTGGTGCGCTGACTTATAACCTTCTTTGGCCCAGTATCAATTACTGAGTTATCTGCATTTAAGTTTTCATTTACGCTCTTGTGAAGATTAGCAAGTCTTTCAAATGCGCTATCTAAGCGAGAGCGGCTCTGAGAAATAGCTTGCTCTGCAGCATCTAGAGATTGGGTCTGAATTTTGTAGAGTCGTTCAGCTTCTGCGATAACTCCGCTTAACCATTGGCGGTATTCAGCGACTTCACCAGTTGCCGCAACTATGATGCGCTCGCCTTCGCGACGCGCTGCTTGGGCAAGCGCTGCTGCTTCGCGACGTTTTTCATCAAAGATTGCTTGCGCTTCACGTTCTACAGAAGAAAGGCGCTCTGCCGCCTCTGCTTCAGCTGCAGTTATGTACTTGCGACCGCGCGCTTCAGCGCCAGATAAAATTGTGCGAGCTTTAGTTTCAGCGCCTTCGATGGCATCTTTTGCCTGACGAGTTGCTTCAAGAACAACGCGCTCTGAAGATGCATAGGCTTTTGATTCGCGAGCTTGCGCTGACTTGATCATCGACATCGCAGTTTCTGTTGCGAGGATTTCAAACTCTTCCTTGCTTAAGGAAGTGATATCGCGACGAGAACGAAGGTCATTTAGTTGTGATTCGAGTTCGCGGATGCGATCTACCGAACTTGGAGCAGCGCTTTCGCTCTCTTTAAATCCAACCCAATTAAGGAAACTATTCTTCTCAGCCATAGGGCTAGATTAGAGCAAAGCCTGCATAGTCCAAAAGTGGGGTGATTTAGTCGCGGTAGATTGCGAAGGAGACCGCTAGGTACTGCGAAACCCAAGCGGCGAGCACGAATATATGGAAAAGCTCATGAAATCCGAAGTACTTTGCAGCGCGTCCAGGGCGCTTTAGCGCATAGAAAATTGCACCAATGGAATAGAGCAGCCCACCAATAACGACTGGAAGAAGGACCCAGAGACCACCTTCTTTATAAAGCTGTGGCGTGTAAACAATGGCAACCCAACCTAAAAGTAAATAGTTAGCTACATATAGCCAACGTGGAGCGCCCACCCAAAAGATGCGCATCGCAACTCCCAATAGCGCACCGATCCAGACAACGCTAAGCAAGATGGTTCGATCGTTGCCTTCCAGAAGGGTTACTGCAAACGGAGTGTAGGAACCGGCGATCAATAGATTGATATTTGCGTGATCCCAGCGGCGCCAAATTTTCTTCTTGGCAGGTGACCAAGGAACGCGGTGATAGATCGCAGAAACGCTAAAGAGCATGATCGCGGTTATTGAATAAAGAGCAACGGCAAATTTAAGCGAGTTCTTACTTAATATAAATAAAACTAGCGAAGCGATGATTACGATCGGAGTTGCCGCTAAGTGAAACCAGCCACGCAACTTTGGCGGAGCTACCGCTGCTAACTTTTCGCGCTCGCTCGCCTCTTTACTCATGAATCAACTCTAGGGGTTGGCAACAGGTTTTAACCCTCGTACTGATTTAACAGTTAGTGAGGCGAGGGCTGCGAATAAGGCGATTGAGCCTGTCACATAGATCATTGTGCTTACACCGAAGGCGTGCGCAAGTGGCCCGGCCGCGGCGATTCCGATGGGTGATAAACCAAAAGAACCTAAGGCGTCATATGCAACAACTCGCGAATATGACTCTTCTGGAATATGTGATTGCAGCGAGGTATTCCAAACTACGGTGAATATATCTATAGCAATACCTGCAAGGAATGCACAGATCAGTGATACCCAGAGTGGAGCGCTTATCGCCAACGAAAAATCCCAAATCGATGCAGCTGCAATAATCAACATCGCAAATAGAAGTGGCCGAGCAAAGCGAATTTTCAGAGAAATTAAGCTACCTGAAAGCATGCCCAAAGTTAGAGCCGCTAAGTTAAATGACCAGAATTTTGGTCCGTTCGCAATTTCTGAATACTTAAGCGGCCCAAGTATTTGCAGCATTGATTCGAAGGCTAAATTAATGAGGGCAAATGAGATAACAATGGTTACTACCCAAGAGCGAGAAGAGAATTCGCGCCAGCCAGCTTTCAAATCATGAAACATCGAATTCTTGTTTTCACGAATTATCTTTGGTAGATCTAGATTCCAGACAAGTACTCCGGCAATAAAGAACGAGATCGCATCAACTAATAGCGCCCAGCCTGAACCAAAAAGGGTGACCAGGGTTCCACCCAGCAGCGCGCCGAATACATAACCAATATTGGTAGTCATCGCGATTACTGCATTTCCATGCTGCAACTTCTCTTTAGGGAGAATTTCTGGCAGTACGCCGGACATAGCTGGCCACCAGAGGGCATTTAAAATTCCGAAAAGAGCGCCCATTAAAGCCAAGAAGAAGACGTTGGAATTATTGATGATTAAAGAGATCGCACTTAGCGCAGCAAATCCGCTTCCCAAAATATCTGCGCCACCAACGATGCGATTTCGCTTAAACCGATCTCCGATGACTCCGCCAAATAACATTAAGGCGACCATCGGAAACATGCGCGCGGCCATAACGATGCTCAAATCTTTTCCGGTGGCCCCTGGCAGCGCTAGAACCCCAAAGGCGAGGGCAACCGGTGAGATTCCATTTCCCACATTGGAGATAAAGCGCGAGGTAGCCAGTGCGGTAAATCCTGGGTGGGAGTGGAGCTCCCTTAATTCGCGGCGCATCGGGCAAGCCTAACTGGTAGCGGATTGGGGAGTAGTTGTTCGGGTGATTGCCCCAGGCGCAGTCCAAATTGAGCGTGATTTTCCGAATTTTTTGAAAAAACCTGAAAAATACCGCCGAGTATTGATGCAAATCGCTCGCAGCAGGTTCACACTATTACCTACCAGTGTGAGTGGATGTGGTTCCTCGAGGACTTCATCGATTTAGTTCTGGCTTCTGGGGCCGAATGGTCCTTGAAGTATTAAGCACCCCACGGAGGCTTATTTACATGTTAACCCTAACCGCAAATCAGTGGAACACGGTCTACAACGTATTCTCGTTCGGACTTGTTTCAATGCTTGCTTGCACAATTTATACCCTCGTTTCACAGGCTCGCGTACTGCCTAAGTACCGCAACGCTCTCGTTATGTCATCAATGGTTACATTCATTGCTGGCTACCACTACTGGAGAATCTTTAACTCATTCTCAGAGTCATCTGAAGGAATGGTTGTTAAGGTTTCTGGAGACCAGGGTGCATTCAATGAGGCATACCGTTATGTTGACTGGCTACTAACTGTTCCACTACTTCTTGTTGAAGTAATTGCAGTGCTTGCACTTGCAAAGGAAGTTTCAAAGTCACTCATCGCTCGTTTGGTACCAGCATCAGCTGCAATGATCGCACTTGGTTACCCAGGTGAAATCTCAAACGATCAGAACACACAGATCCTTTACGGTGTTCTTTCAACACTTCCATTCCTATACATCCTCTACGTATTGTTCGTAGAGCTTGGTAAGTCACTTGATCGCCAGCCAGAAGGCGTTGCAGCAACCGTTGGTCGCTTGCGTCTCCTTCTCATCGCGACATGGGGCGTATACCCAGTTGCTTACATCCTAGGTATGGGTGAAGGAATGGCATCAGCTAGCCAGTTCGTGAACGTACAGGTTGGTTACACAATCGCTGACGTTCTAGCTAAGTGCGTATTCGGTCTCACAATCTTGAAGATCGCTCGCATGAAGTCAGTAGCTGAAGGCATGAAGGACGATCACTAATCGTCTGTAAATAGTTAAAGTTAAAGGGGCGTCGGGAAACCGGCGCCCCTTTAATATTTGTAGGATATGGATATGACCAAGCCTGAACTTTCCAGATATGCCCTCAATAACTACCGCATGGCGAGCTACCTGCTCTTTGCTATTGGCTTAATCAATTTGCGTTACCAAACAGGTAAAACAGACGTCCTTGTAAATAGCGCAGCGGTATTCGTTCCGGGATTCATTGCTCTAGGGCTCACCTTCATTAAAGGCGCACATGGATTTCTGGCCAAGCGTGAAGTAATGGTGGCGCTCGGAGTAATTGGTGGAGTCCTCGTTGCTTGGGCAATCACTAACTAGCAATTACTCAGTAACAATTATTTGCGGAAAGAGATATCGCTCTTCTTCATCGCGTTAATCAATATTCGAATTGCGTTCGGGCCCATGCCATGCAAATCTTTTATGGCATCTAGCGAGTATTTTCTTAAATCGCTTACCTTGTATAGCCCCTCATCGATTAACGCTCTGCGAGCAGGAGCTGCCAATCCAAGTTCTACCCAAGCGCCATCAACTGCGGCGTAGGCATCTAAATCAACTTCTCCATTTGTTACAGCGCATCGGTTCTGCGCCTTTTCAGCCTTGCGTTGGGCGGCAGCGCGCATAGCTTCGCCGCGTAGCTTCTTTATCTTTGCTGGAGATTTTTTAGCCATAAGTACGTTGAACCTTTAAAAAACTCTGGTGCGGGAGGCGGGACTTGAACCCGCACGCCGAAGCACAAGTTC
This sequence comes from Streptomycetaceae bacterium, assembly GCA_027488165.1. GTDB lineage: Bacteria > Actinomycetota > Actinomycetes > Nanopelagicales > Nanopelagicaceae > Planktophila. Next base: position 13,033 of record JAIYCF010000136.1, on the reverse strand, counting down.
CTAAGACTTGCGTGTCTGCCATTTCACCACTCCCGCTGGAGCGTCATGAGAATGTTACAAAAAACTCATGTACTGGAACATAGGTTAGAGGTAAGTTCGCCTTATACAAAATTTCGGGTTTTCGCCCGCACAGCGCGCTCATGCAGCGAAGAAGTGAGGAAGTTACATGTCATTGACTCCAACCCCAGCAGATAAGTTCACCTTCGGACTTTGGACCGTTGGCTGGCAAGCGCGCGATCCATTTGGTGATGCCACTCGTGGCGCTCTCGACCCAGTTCGCACAGTTAATGAACTCGCAGCGCGCGGTGCATACGGAGTTACATTCCATGATGATGATTTGATCCCATTTGGCAGCGATGATGCATCACGTCGTGGACACATTGATCGCTTTAAGAAAGCGCTTGCCGAAACCGGAATGCAAGTTCCCATGGCGACAACCAACCTCTTCTCACATCCAGTCTTTAAAGATGGTGCATTTACCAGCAACGATCGCGATATCCGTCGTTACGCACTTCGTAAAGCGATGCGCAACATTGAACTCGCTGTCGAACTAGGTGCGCATACTTATGTTTGTTGGGGCGGACGCGAAGGCGCTGAATCAGATGCTGCAAAGGATGCTTACGTTGCACACGAACGTATGCGCGAAGCATTTAACGTGCTTAGCCAATATGTTCTAGATAACGGGTACAAGATTAAGTTTGCAATTGAACCAAAGCCAAACGAACCACGTGGCGATATCTTCTTGCCAACAATTGGCCACGCACTTGCATTTATCTACACCCTTGATCATCCAGAGCTAGTTGGTCTAAACCCAGAAGTTGGCCACGAACAAATGGCAGGACTTAACTTTGTTCATGGAATCGCACAAGCGCTCTGGCAGAAGAAGTTATTCCATATCGATCTAAATGGTCAGCACGGTCCAAAGTTCGATCAGGATCTCGTCTTTGGCCATGGCGACCTAAAGTCAGCCTTCTTCTTAGTTGAACTTCTTGAACGCTATAAGTACGACGGTCCAAAGCACTTTGATTACAAGCCAGGTCGTACCGAAGATGACAAGGGCGTTTGGGATTCTGCAACAGCAAATATGCGCACCTATCTAGCGCTAAAAGATCGCGCTACCGCCTATCGCAACGATCCTCGCGTAATTGCTGCACAGAAAGATTCGAATATTCCAGGACTGACTGAAAACACAATGGGCGCTGGTGAAAGTTGGAAGGATCTTGCAAAAGATTCATTCGATGTTGAAGCAGCCGGTGCGCGTGGTTATCAGTACGAAGCCCTTAATCAGCTCGCTCTTGAGCACCTTATGGGGTTCGGAAAGTAAATCGCTGCGCAGGGTAACCTTGCCCTGTGAGTTCACATTCGGATCTACTAGCTGCCCAAATTCAGGCGGCAATCTCGCACGCCATCGAGCGTGGTGATCTGATCGGAACCGTTCCATCCTCAATCCCTTTGGAGCGCCCTAAGAATCGCGACCATGGTGATTACGCATCTTCTATTGCACTGCAACTAGCTAAGCCCGCTGGAAAAAACCCACATGAAGTCGCAGAGTTACTCAAGAAAGTTTTAGAGAAACTCGCCGAAGTTGCCTCAGTTGATATTGCAGGTCCTGGCTTTATCAACATTAAATTAAATCGCGCTAGCCAAGCAGATTTAGTGCGCACAATTTTGAGTGCTAAAGAAAGTTATGGAAAAGGCACTGCGCTTGCGGGCGTGAAGATCAACCTAGAATTTATCTCTGCCAATCCAACCGGCCCATTGCACCTAGGGCACACGCGTTGGGCAGCAGTTGGCGATGCACTTGGTCGCGTTCTGAGCGCTGCTGGCGCTGATGTAGTTCGTGAGTTTTATATAAACGATCGCGGCAATCAAATGGATCTCTTTGGACAATCTGTTCAAGCTGCAGCTCTTGGTCAACCTATTCCTGAAGATGGTTACCAGGGTGAATACATTGCAGATTTAGCTAAAGAAATTCTGGCCGAGAACCCAGAGATAACCAAGCTTGACGTAGAGCCCCGTTTAATTGCCTTCCGCGAAGCAGCTTATAAATTACAACTTAAGGATCAGCAACGAGTTCTAGATACCTTCAACACTCATTTCGATGTCTGGTTTTCAGAGCGCAGCCTTCATGATGGCGGAAAAGTTGAGCACGGTTTAGATAAATTGCGCGCCCAAGGACATGTCTTTGAATTAGATGGAGCAACTTGGCTGCGAACTACTGACTTTGGGGACGATAAAGATCGCGTTCTTGTTAAGGCAAATGGCGATCTAACTTACTTCTCATCAGATACCGCTTATTACATAAATAAGCGCGAACGTGGTTTCGATATCTGCATCTACATGCTGGGTGCGGATCACCATGGTTATATCCACCGCCTTAAAGCAACTGCAGCGTGCGCAGGCGATGATCCCGAGTACAACGTTCATGTATTGATCGGTCAGTTGGTAAAAATCATGGAAGGCGGCGAGGAAGTAAAACTTTCTAAACGCGCGGGCACAATCATTACCCTTGAAGAACTTGTCGAAAAAGTTGGAGTCGATGCGGCTCGTTACACCTTGATTCGCTATCCAGTCGATACACCGATGGTGATGGATCTCGATATCTTGAAGCGCAATACCAATGAGAATCCGGTTTATTACGTGCAATACGCCCACGCCCGCATCGCTGCAGTTTTGCGCAACGCCGCCGAACTTAATATCGCCAGCGGTTTAGATAACTTTGATCCAGCACAACTTTCGCATGATCGCGAGAACGAACTACTTGGATCGCTCGCTGAATTCCCACGAATCGTTGCCAGCGCCGCCGAACTCCGCGAACCACATCGCATCGCCCGTTATCTCGAAGAATTAGCCGGGGTTTATCACGGCTTCTATGCCGACTGCCGCGTATTGCCGATGGGGGATGAGCCAGCAACTGCGCTGCATAGCGCTCGACTTAATTTATGTGCAGCAACTCTGCAAGTACTGAAGAATGGTCTTCTACTACTTGGCGTGAACGCGCTGGAGCGGATGTAGCTATGTGGTCGAAGAACGTTTCTTTCACAAATGGTGAACTGCACCTATCGGGCATCCCTGCAACAAAGTTGGCGCAAGATTTTGGAACACCAGCATTCTTTATTGATGAAGATGATTTCCATACACGTGCAATTGCCTGGAACAACGCGCTGCGCGATGAGTTTGGATCCCATGCCGGCACGGTTTATTACGCAGCAAAGGCCTTTATCTCAACCGCTGTATCGAGTTGGGTTAAAGATTGCGGTATCGGAATCGATGTCTGCACTGGTGGCGAATTAGCAGTTGCTCTCGCTGGCGGAATCGATCCCCAGAAGATTGAAGTTCATGGCAACAACAAATCAGTTTCAGAGATAGATCGCGCAGTTAGCGTTGGCGTAAAGACCATCGTTATGGATTCAATCCATGAAATTGAACGAGTTGCCACGATCGCGCGTAGCCATAAGAAAGTACAAGGCGTCATGCTCCGGCTCACCCCAGGAATTCAGGCGCATACCCACGAATCAATTTCTACCGCTCATGAAGATGTGAAGTTTGGTTTCTCAATCGCTAGTGGCGCTGCTTGGGCTGCAGTTGAAAAAGTTCTAAGCCACCCAGAGCTTGAACTCCGTGGTTTTCATTCTCATATTGGTTCACAGATCTTCGGCACCGATTCCTTCCAACTTGCCGCTGATCGTTTGATCTCTTTACTGGCCAAGTACCGTGATGTTTACGGGAAAGAACTTCCCGAACTAGATCTTGGTGGCGGATATGGAATCGCTTATCTTCCTGGCGATGAAACCCTCGAACCAGGTGAAGTAATGCCAGCGTTGCGCAGTGCGGTTACAGCATCATGTGAAAAACATAAGTTAAATATTCCAATCATCTCAATTGAACCAGGGCGTGCCATTGTTGGCCCAACCACATTTACTTTGTATGAAGTTGGTACAACTAAAGATGTCGTTCTCGAAGATGGAAAGACGCGTCGTTATATTTCTGTAGATGGTGGAATGAGCGACAACATTCGTCCTTCTCTTTATGACTCTGAATATCACGCAGTAATTGCCCACCGGGCATCAACAGCATCATCAGTTAATTCGCGCGTTGTTGGAAAGCATTGCGAAACTGGTGACATCGTCATTCGTGAGATTAATTTGCCGAGCGATATCGCACCTGGTGACTTGATTGCGATTCCGGCTACCGGCGCATACGGCCGCAGCATGGCTAGCAATTACAACCATGTGCCGCGCCCACCTGTAGTTGCTGTAAAAGATGGAAAAGCCCGCGTAATTGTCCGCCGCGAAAATGAGGAAGATCTGCTCGCACTTGATGTGAAAGAATAGGCAGATGAGCCCAGCAGATAAACCAGTACGTATCGGCATGCTCGGATGTGGCGTGGTCGGCAGTTCTGTCGCGCGCTTGCTTCTTGCCGATACTGATGAGCTCTCCACCCGCGCCGGTGTGAAGATGGAACTCTCACGCATCGCAGTTCGCACAATAAAGCCTTACGAAGGTATTAACCCAAGTCTTTTTACAACTGATCCATTCTCGATCGTTAACGATCCCGAGATTGATCTAGTCATTGAAGTCATGGGCGGAATCGAACCTGCGCGTGAATTGATCATGACTGCGATCGAAAATCGTAAATCTGTTGTAACAGCAAACAAAGCACTCCTTGCTAGCCATGGCGCCGAGATGTTTACCGCGGCCTATGCCAAGGGCGAAGATATTTATTACGAGGCATCTGTTGCAGGTGCGATCCCAATTATTCGCCCAATGCGCGACTCACTCGCCGGCGATTTCGTTACTCGTTTAATGGGAATCGTAAACGGAACAACAAATTACATCTTGACCAAGATGCATGAAGATGACCGCGAATTCGCAGATGTTTTAAAGGAGGCGCAGGCACTTGGTTATGCCGAAGCCGATCCAACAGCAGATGTTGAGGGATTTGATGCGGCAGCAAAGGCAGCGATCTTGTCAGGTCTAGCGTTCCACACTCGCGTAACAGTGGACGATGTTTACCGCGAAGGTATTTCCAAGATCACTTTGGAAGATGTAAAGATCGCAAAATCAATGGATCACGTCATTAAGCTTCTTGCGATTGCTGAACTAACTCCGGCAGATGAAATCTCTGTGCGTGTTCACCCGGTCATGTTGCATAAGAGCCATCCTTTGGCTTCAGTGCGCGATGCTTACAACGCTGTATTTGTTGAAGCTGAATCTGCAGGATCTCTAATGTTCTACGGTCGCGGCGCAGGCGGAGCACCAACAGCATCAGCAATCCTCGGAGATGTGGTTGCAGTCGCTCGCCACATCGCACTTAACTCAGTTGGCCAGCGCGAAACTGATTACGCAGATCGCGATATTGCATCTATCGAATCAACAAAAACAAAGTTCTTAATCCGCCTAGAAGTAGCTGATAAAGCAGGTGTTTTAGCCGCTATTGCTACAACTTTCGCTAACCACGGAGTTTCTATTCAGACCGTTAACCAAGCAGGTCGCAATAACGATGCTGAAGTAACGATCGTTACTCACTTGGCAACTGAAGGTGAGCTCAAGGCAACTGTCGAATCTTTGAAGAAGATGGAAATGGTTCAGAATATTTCAAGTGTTATCCGCGTAGAAGGAGCGATGAGCGCATGAGTCTTTTCAAATCAAAGAAGTCAGGCGCGCATCAATGGCGTGGAGTAATCGAGGAATACCGCGATCGTTTGCCAGTATCTGCCAAGACACCTGTTGTCTCACTGCGCGAAGGCGGAACACCACTTATCTACGCTTGCTATCTATCTGAACTTCTTGGCAACGATGTCTGGTTAAAGTACGAAGGCATCAACCCAACAGGCTCATTTAAAGATCGCGGTATGACTATGGCGATTTCAAAGGCGGCCGAAGATGGTGCCAAGGCAGTTATCTGCGCCTCAACTGGAAATACCTCAGCAAGCGCTGCTGCATATGCAACTAAAGCCGGAATGATTTCTGCGGTCTTGATTCCTGCCGGAAAGATTGCAACTGGAAAACTAGCTCAGGCAGTTATTCATGGCGCACAAATCTTGCAGGTAGATGGCAACTTTGATGATTGTTTAACTCTCGCGCGCGACCTATCTGACAATTACCCAGTCGCACTTGTTAACTCAGTAAACCCATATCGAATTGACGGACAGAAGACCGCTGCCTTCGAAGTAATCGATATGTTGGGTCACGCCCCTGATATTCATGCACTTCCTGTTGGTAATGCCGGAAACATCACCGCATATTGGAAGGGCTACAACGAATACCGTAAAGATGGAATCTCAAATTCCTTACCTCAGATGTATGGGTTCCAAGCAGCCGGTTCTGCGCCACTTGTTAAGGGAAAGCCAGTTCTTAAGCCAGAAACAATCGCAACTGCGATTCGCATTGGAAATCCAGCATCTTGGGATCAAGCCATTGAAGCTCGCGATAAATCAGGTGGCGTTATCGACTCTGTTACAGATAAAGAAATCTTGGCGGCATATGCACTTGTTGCTGGAAAAGAAGGCGTATTTGTTGAGCCTTCATCTGCTGCAGGTATCGCGGGCTTAATCAAGTATAAGAAGGCTGGCAAATTACCTAAGGGCAAGAAGATCGTAATCACTGTTACTGGCCACGGACTCAAAGATATTTCTTGGGCGCTTGAGAAATTTGCTAAGCCCAAGGTCGTAAAGGTAAACGCTGTTGCCGCTGCAAAGGCGCTAGGACTTAAGTAAAGCCATGGCTAAACCAACTTTTAAAGCCAACCCAATTCAGGTGCAGGTTCCTGCAACTAGCGCAAACCTAGGTCCTGGCTTTGATTCATTTGGTTTAGCACTGGGCATGCACGACCGTTATGTTGCGCAAATTCTTGATGATGCCGGACTTGATATCGATGTAACTGGTGAAGGCGCTGATGAACTTCCTCGTACAGATAAGAACCTGCTTGTTAAGGCGATGTACAAAGGATTTGATTTTCTAGGCGGAAAGCCAAAGGGCGTTGCCGTTCGCGCACTAAATGTAATTCCACATGGTCGCGGACTTGGTTCGTCAGCAAGTGCAATCGTTGGTGGACTATCACTTGCCCGCGCACTTGTCTTAACTGGATCCGACAAGATGAGTGATGAAAAGTTATTGCAGATTGCAACAGAGATGGAAGGCCATCCCGATAACGTCGCAGCTGCGCTTTATGGAAATGCAGTTGTTGCATGGAATGAGGATCAGCACGGCAAGGAAGTCGCGCAAGCAATTTCGTTAAGCGTTGATACCCGTATTCGGGCAATTGCATTTATTCCGGCAACTGCAGTTGCTACCTCAAAGGCGCGCAAGATGTTGCCTGAGACAATTCCGCATCGCGATGCGGCACGAAATTCGGCAAACTCAGCGCTCTTAGTGCACGCTCTCACCTTGCGTCCAGATTTGCTCTATCGCGCAACTGAAGATTTCCTGCATCAGTCGTATCGCGCAGAAGCGATGCCCGCATCATTTGCGCTATTAACTAAGTTGCGAGCTGCAGGAGTTGCAGCATTTATCTCTGGCGCAGGCCCAACCGTCCTTGCCTTGCACACTGGCACTGAAGCAGATGTTGCCGAATTAATTAGAGCCGCTGGATCTAAATTTGAAGCGAAATCCCTTGAGATTTCGCGTACTGGAGCCGAACTTCTGTAATAGCCCCTAGGGTGCTATGGTTAGCCCACTTGCTAAGCCCGGAAGTTACGGTGAAAGTCGGCAGGTAATAAATCCAAATCACCAGGCTTTTTGCTGTTACGAACTCAAACTCGTAATCGAAGCCCCAAATGAAAAGATAGAGATGACAGATCAAGAGAAGGAAGTAACGCCAGTACGCTCAAATTCACCAGAGCTTGCCGCGATGAGTCTTCCAAAGTTAAAAGAAGTTGCCGCACAGCTCGGTATCGATGGCGCTGCAAAACTAAAGAAGGATGCGCTCGTAACTGCAATCGCTGATCTACAGGCAGCAAACCGCGAAGCCGCAAAGGCTGAACGCGAAGCTCGCCGTGAAGCGCGCAATGCAAAGAAGAATTCCAATCGTGAAGCCGCAAATAATTCAGCTAACGATTCAGATGGCGATGATGATGGCGAAGAGAACGTTAACGATAACGGTCCACGCGATAACGACCGTGGCTTTGGCGGACGTGGTCGCGATCGTGGTCGCGATCGTGGTCGTGGCCGTGATCGCAACCGTGATCGTGGGCACCGCGAAGAACGCGAACCAGTTATTGGTGAAGATGATGTTCTAGTTCCAGTTGGCGGCCTCGTCGACATCATGGATAACTATTCATTTATCCGCACCGGTGGCTACCTACCTGGTCCAAACGATGTCTATGTTTCACAGCAGCAGGTACGTAAGTACGGTCTGCGTAAGGGCGATGTTGTTACAGGTCAAGTACGTCAGGCGCGCGAAGGCGAACAACGTCAGAAGTACAACCCACTCATTACTCTTGAAACAATTAACGGAGTAACTCCTGATGAAGCGCGCGGACGCGTTGAATTCGGCAAGTTAGTTCCGCTCTACCCACAAGAGCGCTTGCGCCTTGAGACAGAACCAAACATTCTTACTACTCGCGTTATCGATCTGATTGCGCCAATTGGTAAAGGCCAGCGCGGACTTATTGTTTCGCCTCCAAAGGCCGGTAAGACCATGGTCTTGCAATCAATCGCAAATGCGATCACTACAAACAATCCAGAGTGTCACTTGATGGTTGTTCTAGTTGATGAGCGCCCAGAAGAAGTTACCGATATGCAGCGCTCTGTAAAGGGTGAAGTAATCGCGTCAACATTTGATCGCCCAGCCGATGACCACACCACAATCGCAGAGCTCGCAATCGAGCGCGCTAAGCGTTTAGTTGAACTAGGCCACGATGTAGTTGTTCTCCTTGACTCAATTACTCGTCTTGGTCGCGCATACAACATCGCAGCGCCTGCATCAGGCCGCATCCTTTCAGGTGGTGTTGATTCAGCAGCTCTATATCCACCAAAGAAGTTCTTCGGTGCCGCACGTAACATTGAAGATGGCGGTTCGCTAACAATTCTTGCAACTGCACTTGTTGACACTGGTTCACGTATGGATGAAGTTATCTTCGAAGAGTTCAAGGGCACTGGAAATATGGAGCTCATTCTCGATCGTAAGATGGCCGATAAGCGCATCTTCCCTGCAGTTAACGTTGTTGCCTCAGGTACTCGTAAAGAAGAAATTCTTATGGGAACTGAAGAACTCAACATTGTTTGGAAGCTACGTCGCGTACTTCACGCTCTTGAGCCACAAGCCGCTCTTGAGCTATTGCTCGAGAAGATGAAGGGCACTAAGTCCAACGTCGAGTTCTTGATGCAGATCCAGAAGACCACTTCTGGTCCAAACGAGGGCTAATTTCTTAACTTTCACCGCCTGACCGCAAGGCTTTCACAAAGCCTTCACAAGGTCGCAGCGCACTATCTCCATATCAGCCAAAGCCACACGGCAGGCGAAAACGGAGGCAGACCATGTTGAATTCAAAGAAGTTTCTAGCAACAGCGCTAATCGCAACTTCACTTTTTGGTGGAGTTTCATCAGCAACAGCAGCAGATACAAAAGATGCTGCAGTTGCACGCGCGCAAGAACAAGCAACATTTAGAGCGCAGATGGATGCATATGTAACCGCTCATCGCGCAATCATTGATGCTCGTCGTGCAGCTGGTGCAAAGGCGCTTGCTGATTTCCAAGCAGCGCTTGTAAACGTCACAACTGATGCACAACTACAAGCAGCAAAAGATGCGCGCAAGAGCGCAAACGCTGCAGCAGATGCAACCGCGAAGGCAGCAATTGCAGCTCTTGTTAAGCCAGTTAAGCCAGTTAAGCCAGCTAAGCCTGCAAAGCCAGCAAAGCCAGCGCCAACTGCATCGGCTACACCTACCGCATAACTCTTTCCCCCAAAAAGGGTGAAGGCCGCAAAATCCGTGCTGCGTGCGCACGGATTTTGCGGTTTTCTCTTTTCGCGAGAGTATTAGCGCCTAGCCATAACCGATGGCAATCGTGGCCCTGGTTCACCGCAAGATGCGGACCCAGACATAGAAGAAGGAATAAAAAATGAAGAAAGATATTCACCCAGAATATAAAGAGACCCAAGTAACTTGTGGTTGCGGCGAAAAGTTTGTTACTCGCTCAACAGTTGCCAGCGGATCTATCTACGTTGAAGTTTGTTCAGTGTGCCACCCGTTCTACACCGGCAAGCAGCGCATCCTCGATACTGGTGGACGCGTAGCTAAGTTCGAAGAGCGTTTCGGTAAGAAGAAGTAGCTTTTTTAAAAGACCGCATCGCAACCCAATGAGGTTGCGGCGCGGTCTTTTTATTTCTTGATTATTTGAGTTAACAGAAGGGAGAAGCCAAATGGCAAAAGAGAGCGATCGCTTTGCATCAGCCCATGAGATGGTGCGCGAGTATCAAGAGTTAGAAAAGCAGATGGCCGATCCCTCGATCCATGAAGATCAAGGCAAGGCGCGCCAGTTAGGTCGCCGCTATGCCCAACTCGGACCAGTGGTTGCCGGCTTCAACGCCTGGAAGACCGCCGCCGATGATCTTGAGGCAGCGCGCGAGATGGCGCAAGAAGATGAATCTTTTGCATCCGAACTTCCTGCGATGGAGGTTGCAGTTGAAGCAGCGGCAGATAAGTTAGAAGAGTTGTTGTTGCCACGTGATCCCAATGATGATCGCGATGTAATTATTGAAGTTAAAGCCGGCGCCGGCGGAGATGAATCCGCGCTCTTTGCAGGAGATTTAGTCCGTATGTATCAACGCTATGCCGAAAAGCGCAATTGGAAAGTTGAAATCATCGATATGACCGAGTCCGATCTCGGTGGATATAAAGATATTTCGATGGCGATTAAATCTAAGGGAACACCAGAACCCGGAACGACTCCTTATGCGCGTTTAAAGTTTGAAGGCGGAGTCCACCGCGTACAGCGCGTTCCAGAGACTGAAAGCCAAGGACGCATTCATACATCTGCAGCAGGCGTTCTTGTTCTGCCGGAAGCAGAAGAAGTAGATGTTGAGCTAAATATGAACGATGTGCGCGTAGATGTTTATCGTTCATCAGGTCCTGGTGGACAGTCTGTTAACACAACCGACTCTGCTGTACGCCTGACCCACGTACCAACCGGAATTGTGGTTTCTTGCCAGAACGAAAAGTCACAGCTACAAAATAAAGAATCAGCGCTGCGTATCTTGCGCGCTCGCTTATTGGCCGATGCTCAAGAAAAGGCAGAAGCGGCAGCGATGGCAGAACGCAAAAGCCAGGTTCGCACCGTAGATCGTTCTGAGCGAATTCGTACCTATAACTACCCAGAAAATCGCCTCAGCGATCACCGCGTAAATTACAAATCAAATAACTTGGATTCAGTATTAAATGGCGAGCTAGATGATGTTGTACAGGCCTTACTTGATGCCGATAAGGCAGCAAAGCTCTCTTCCACCAACTAAGGGCCATTAAGAAAACGATATGAGCGAGATTAAGAACCTGCTTCGTTCAGCGAAAGAGAAGTTAGCAGCGGCCGATATATCTGAAATCGATGCTGAACATCTATTTGCATATGTTCTCGGAATCTCCCGCATGGATCTTCACAACAGCGTTAAGTTAAATGCCACTCTTAAATCACTAGGTGACTTTGGCGTTATTGAAGATACCTTTGCAAAGCTGCTTTCCCGTCGCGCGGCTCACGAACCTCTGCAGTATCTAACTGGCACCGCGTACTTCCGTCATCTAGAAATTGAAGTTGGCCCAGGAGTTTTGGTACCTCGTCCGGAGAGTGAATTACTTGTTGAAGCGGTACTCACACATGTTAAAAATTTAGAAGAAAAAGTAGCTGGAGAGATTTCAGTCATTGATCTCGGATCAGGTTCTGGCGCGTTAGCACTTGCTATTGCAACTGAAGCGCCAAGAACCAGAGTGATCGCTGTAGAGAAAAGCCCAGAAGCCATTGAGTGGCTGAAGAAGAATGTGGCGAAGATTTCCGAAAACGTACGCGTAGTTGAAGGCGATGTTGCTGATGTACTGCCGGGCGTTAAATGCGACATAGTTATTGCGAATCCACCATACATTCCTAATACCCAACCGCTGCCGCGCGATGTCGCTGAACATGAACCACATATTGCGCTCTTTGGTGGCGAAACCGGAATGGAACTTCCAAAACGTTTTATCGATGCCGCGGCGCGCTTGCTAAAGAGCGGGGGAGTCTTAGCGATCGAACACACTGAAGAACAAGGCCCCGCCATTGATGCGGTGCTATCTCGCGATTTCACCGAGATTGTTCTGCATAAGGATTTAACGGATCGTCCACGTTGGACATCTGCGGTGAGAAAATAACAGCTATGGCAACGATCGATCTTAATTCGGGTGTTTTAAGTGAACACTTAGCCAGCGCAGCGGCCGCCCTTAAAGATGGTTATGTGATTGTGGCTCCACTCGAGAACTCATATGCACTTGTTGCAGATGCCTTCTTTCATGATGCGGTACGCGCACTGCACGTACTTCGTGGCGATGAATTAGGGGTATCTGCTCAAGTAATGATTGGTTCCAGCGCTGCGGTAGATGGCATTGCACGTGAAATTAGTGAACCAGTGAGAAAGTTAATTGATAATTTTTGGCCAGGACAACTTTCTATTAATTTAAAGCCGCAGCGTGGACTCAATTGGGATTTAGGTGATGGCCAACAATTAGATTCATTTAGCGTGCGCGTGCCAAGTGCTGATTTCATTTTGCAATTGGCCAAGATGCACGGACCACTTGCAGTGGCCTCTGCAGCCCCGGCGGGTAATTCTCCGATTACCGATCCAAGTGATTTGAAGTTCACTGAACTCGAAGTCGCCACAATCTTTTCGATTGGCCCAATCGCCCAAGGGCTAGCCACCACGGTTGTTGCGGGTGATAGCGAGCCGGCCCGGATCGTGCGCGTTGGGGCGATCTCGGCTGAGCAAATCACAGCGATCGCACCCAACATTTCTGCGCCGTAAGGCTTAGGCTTGCCCGCATGAGCGCAGAGACTTTCTATGGCCCGGATTTT